>JAFUPO010000344.1 GCA_017481185.1 Clostridia bacterium
CTCTGTGTGCGCCTTCCTTTTGGTGTTCACCTGCCCGGAGGGAACCCTGACCCTGCTTGAAATGACGGATACCTTTGCCCTGGCTTTCCGGGTGGATGGCCTCAGCCGGGTGTTTACCGGCTTGGTGGCTTTTCTGTGGCCCCTGGCCACCCTATACGCTTTTGAGTATATGCGCCACGAGAACCGGGAAAACGCCTTCTTCACCTGGTACACCCTTTCCTACGGGGTGACCTTGGCCATTTCCATGGCAGCCAACCTGTTCACCCTGTATGTGTTCTACGAGTGCCTCACCCTGGCGACCCTGCCCCTGGTGACCCATAAGCGGGATGCCAAGTCCATCCATGCGGGGCGCAAGTACATCTACTACTCCCTGGGCGGCGCGGCGCTGGCCTTCATGGGGCTGATCGTGTTCAGCCACTTTGGCGCGGGGGTGGATTTCACCCTGGGCGGCGGCCTTGGCGAGGCGGCCCTGGCCAACAAGCCCTTCCTGCTGGTGGTGTTCGTGCTGGCCTTTATGGGCTTTGCCGTTAAGGCGGCTCTGTTTCCCATGCAGGCCTGGCTGCCCGCAGCTTCCGTGGCGCCCACCCCTGTTACAGCCCTTTTGCACGCAGTGGCAGTGGTCAACGCGGGCGCTTATGCGGTGATCCGCCTGATCTATTACACCGTGGGCGCTGGATTTGTGTTTGGCACCTGGGCCCAAACGGTGGTGATCGCCCTGGCGGCCTTCACCGTTGTGCTGGGCTCTACCCTGGCGGTCAGAGAGCAGCACTTCAAGCGCCGCCTGGCCTGGTCCACCGTGTCCAACCTGTCTTACATTCTTCTGGGCGCAGCCCTCATGACCGCTCAAGGCATGGTGGGCGCCATGACCCATATGGTCAGCCATGGCCTGATGTAGATCACCCTGTTCTACTGCGCCGGCGCGGTATTGGTTAAGACTGGCGATGAGTATGTGCAGGATATTCGCGGCTTTGGCAAGGTCATGCCCTTCACCTTCGGGGTGTTCACCTTGGCAGCCATGGCCCTGGTGGGAGTGCCGCCTCTGTCCGGCTTCTTAAGCAAGTGGAACCTGCTTTCCGCCGCCGCAGGCACGGGGCTGCCCATGGGCATGGTGGGTATCGCGGCGCTGATCATCAGCGCCATCCTCACGGCTATCTATCTCTTCCAGGTGGTCGTTGCTGCTTACTTCCTGCCCGTGAACAAGGAGCAGGAGGGCCTGCTCAAGGCCAATCATGATCCCTCCTGGCAGATGAAGGCGCCCCTGGCGGTGATTTCCGCTGCTGTGGTACTCATGGGCCTGTACGGTGCGGATGTGACCAACTGGCTGACCGCCATCGCAACCGGATTGATTTAAGAAGGGAGGCTTGGGAATGAATTGGCTGTTGCCCACGCTGGTGTTTCTGCCCATGGCAGGGGCTGGCGTCTCCTATCTGATTGGGCGCAAGGATAAGACCATGCGCAACCTTTTTTGCTGCGCGCTGATGGCCTGTGAATTCGCCCTGGCTGCCCTGGCCCTGTATACTGCGGCCATGGGCCAGACCCTGACCTTTACTTGGGATTACTTTGCAGGCTTTGGCCTCCACTTCAAGCTGGATGGCTTCAGGGCCCTGTATGTGGCCATCGCCGCTTTTATGTGGATGATGACCGGGCTGTTCTCCCCTCAGTATTTCGCCCACTACCATAGCCGCAACCGCTACTACTTCTTTACCCTCATGACCCTGGGGGCCACGGCGGGCGTGTTCCTCTCCGATGATCTGTACACCACTTTTATCTTTTTTGAAGTGATGTCCTTTACCTCTTACACCTGGGTGGCCCATGAGGAGAACCCCGGGGCCATGAAGGCGGCGGAAACCTATTTGGCCATCGCTGTGGTAGGCGGCATGGTGACTCTCATGGGCCTGTTCATGGTTCATCACCTGCTGGGCTCTTTGTCCTTTGAGGCGTTGCATCATGCAGGAGAGACCATGGATCCCAGCCAACTGTATGTGCCCGGCATCCTGGTGATGTTCGGCTTCGCCGCCAAAGCGGGCGCTTTCCCGGTGCATATCTGGCTGCCCAAGGCCCACCCGGTGGCCCCGGCCCCGGCCTCTGCGCTGCTTTCCGGCGTTTTGACCAAGGCGGGCGTGTTCGGCGTGTTGGTTACCAGCTGCAATCTGTTCCTCCACAATGCCACCTGGGGCAATGGGGTTCTGATCATGGGCCTGATCACCATGTTCCTGGGCGCGCTGCTGGCCCTGTTCTCAGTGGATCTGAAGCGCACCCTGGCCTGCTCCTCCATGAGCCAGATCGGCTTCATCCTGGTGGGCGTGGGGATGCAGGGCCTGCTGGGCCATCACAACGCCCTGGCGGTGCAGGGCACCCTTTTGCATATGGTGAACCACAGCCTCATCAAGCTGTGCCTGTTTATGGCAGTGGGCGCGGTGTACATGAATCTGCATAAGCTGAACCTCAACGACATCCGGGGCTTTGGCCGCAATAAGCCGGTGCTTCATATCGCCTTTTTGATGGGCGTGTTGGGCATCTCCGGCGTACCCCTGTGGAACGGCTACATCTCCAAAACGCTGCTTCATGAAAGCATTGTGGAGTATGTGGTGCTGCTTAATGAGCAGGGGCTGCCCTCCCTGTGGTATTCCGTGGCGGAGTGGGTGTTTATTATCACCGGCGGCATGACCTTCTGCTATATGCTCAAACTCTATATCAGCCTGTGCTGGGAGAAGCATCCCACCCGGCAGCAGGAGTTTGACAGCATGAAAAAGACCTATTTGAAGCCCTTGTCCCGCTTCGCCTTGGGCGGCGCGGCCATCCTGCTGCCCATTCTGGGCTTCTTCCCGGATGTGCTGATGACCGGTATGGCGGAGTTGGGCCAGAGCTTCATGCATGGCCACTCCCCTGAGCATCATGTGGAATACTTTAGCTGGGTGAACCTGTGGGGCACCTTCAAGAGCCTGATTATTGGCGGCGCGCTGTATCTGGGCGTGGTGCGCACGGCGTTCAAGCGCAAGGGCGATTATGTGAACCTGTGGCCTGCCTGGCTGGATATGGAAAATATCCTGTTCCGCTCCAAGTTTAGCTATGTGATGGTGCCGGCGGTGATTACCAAGGTCAGCCGCTTTTTGGATAACCTGGCTACCAGCAAGCTCTTTATGGTGTGGATCCCTGGGATCGTTACAGCTGTCAGCCGCTTTTTGGATAATTTGGCCACCAGCAAGTTTTTCTCCACCCTTGTGCCGGGTATCATCACCGGTGTCACCCGCCTTGCGGATGAATGTGTAGACGGGGTGGCCCTGCTTGTGCGCCGTACCTTCCTGGCCCACAAGAAAAAGCGTAAGCCTGTGCCGGTGGGCACCCGCTTCACCTATACCCTGGGCCGGGTGCTGGATGGCATGGTCAGCTTCCTGAACAAAACCATCCTGCGCCGCCGCCCCATCCAGACCAACTTTGAGTATGTGTTTGATGCGGGCCGCAAGGAAATGGGGCAGGAGGGCCGGGTAATTGCCCGGAGTATGTCCTTTGGCCTGCTGCTTTTGTGCATCGGCTTGTATATTACCTGTTGGTATTTGCTCCAATAACAAAAAAGAGCCTTCCGGGTGGAAGGCTCTTTTCAATTGGCTGGGTTTGTGATATGATATGAAACATACTTGATGCAGGAGGCACGGCATGAAACAAAAGGTTTCCATTCTGTTTGCACTGATCATGCTGGTCTGCCTGTTTCTAACGGTGATGAGCCTGGTAGAGCTGAACGCCCTGAACGCTCAATACCTGGATACCTACGAGCACCTGGAGATCATTGAGGGCAAGATCCGCCGCCAGCAAATGGAGTATGACCAAATCGTTGCAGAATTGCCCCTAACGCGCGAATCTAACCAGGCCCTTTTGCCCCAGGCGGAAGCAGCCCTGGCCCAGGAGAAGGATCTGAAGGCTCAGCGCAGGGCCCTGCGCAGAGAGATTGAAAAGCTCCAGGCGGAGGCGGCCCAATGGGAATATACTGCGGCGCTGTATGAAAATACGCGCCTGGAAGCCGCCCTGGAGGCCCTTGAGTAACGGCATTATCCTGCGGAGGGGTCCGCAGGCAAGCATTTATATTTAAGGAGGAATTCATTATGGCAAAGCCCCAAGAAACCAAGAACCCCCAGAAAAGCAGTTTGATCGTTCTGTGCGTTGTGATTGTTGCCGCCCTGGTTCTGTGCGGCACTCTGGTGATCCGCAAGAATAAGCTGGCCGCCGATAACGAGAGCCTGACCAGCCAACTCTTTGACACTCAGATGAACTATGATCTGCTGGTAGGCGAGAAGGACGTTCTGGATAAGGAACTGGCCACCCTGCGCACCTCCAGCGAGGAAGCTACCCTGGAACTCACCGATGCCAAGGCCAGCGTGGAAAAGCTCACCCAGGAAGTGGCTGACCTGACCGCCGCCAAGGAACAGGCTGAGGCTGACCTGGCCGCCGCCAAGACTGCTGCCGACGAGCAGGCTGCCGCGCTGACCGCCGCTCAGAAGGAAGCTGCTGATGCAAAGGCCGCTAAGGAAACTGCTGAAAAGACCCTTGAAGAAACCAAAGCTGCCGCTGCCGAACTGGAAAAGGCCAACGCCGATCTCCAGGCCCAGCTGACCAAGGCTCAGGAAGACCTGGCCGCTGCTGAAAAGAAGGCTGCTGACGACCTGGCTGCCGCCGAAAAGACAGCTGCTGATGAGCTGACCGCCGCCAAGGAAGCTGCCGAAAAGGAACTGGCTGCCGTCACCGCCGAGCGCGACCAGCTGAAGGCTGACCTGGAAGCCACTGCTGTCGCTCCCGCGGCCGTGGAAGTCCCCGCTGAGGAACCCACCGTGGAACCCGCCACTGAGGCTCCCGCTGCCTAAAAGGATTCTGCAAAGCGCCTGCGCTAATGCGCAGGCGCTTTTTTGCTGCCAATACCCAAACGTTGCTTGAAGCAACGGCCGCAGACGCTTATAATTGAGCTGAAAGGGGGCGCGGTATGCTGCGGGAAAATCTAAAAAACTTCCGTAAGGCTCAAGGGCTTACACAGAAACAGCTGGCAGACCAGCTGAACGTGGTCAGGCAGACGGTCTCCAAGTGGGAGAGAGGGCTGTCGATCCCTGACCCTGATATGCTGCAAAGGCTTGCCGAAGCACTGAACGCCTCTGCAGAGACATTGCTGGGGGAAACGGTGGCATTGGAAACAGATATTGAAAAGGAAGAGCTTGCCGCCCGATTGGAGAGGCTGAATGAACAGCTCATTCAGGAACAAGCCTTGCGCAGAAGGCAGAAGCGGCGCATATTCTGCGCCCTGGGCGCTGCCGCTGCGTGCGCATTGGCAGTAGGAATGGCGCCTTTTGTGCAGGAGCATTTTGCCCTTGCAGCACTAAGGGCTGATAGCCTGATCATCGGAGGCAGCGATGGGCCTACCAGCATATATCTTGAAGGCCCTGTTTTTCAAAGCGGCCTTGTTGCAGCGGCGATGATTGCATTGCTGGCGGCAGCCATTGGCCTGTATAAAACACGAAAATAGAAGGAAGCCGCCAAGCTCCCTAAAGGGGCTTAGCGGCTTTTTTTAAGCTTACAGGAAGATTGCCAGGATCATAAGCTCCACAAAGCCCACGGCCCAGGCCACGGTAGAGGTTACGGACCAGTTACGAATCTGCTCCTTGGTGTCTGTGAAGCCCATCAGGTTGTTGACCACCCAGAAGTAGCTGTCGTTAAAGTAAGAGAAGAACAAAGAGCCAATGTAGGCGGCAAAAGCGCCCAGCATCATATTGGCCCCGGCAGCTGCCAGGATGGGCGCGCAGATGCCAGCGGAGGTGACCATGGCTACCGTGCCGCTGCCCTGCACAAAGCGCACCAGGGTGGCGATGATAAAGGGCAGGATAATGATGGGGATGGGGGTCTGAGCCAGCAGCTCCGCCACATAAGTGCCGGTGCCGCTGTCCTTAAGGATCTGCCCCAGGGCCCCGCCGCCGCCAGTGACCAGGATGATGATGCCAGCGGATTTGATACCTGCATCCATTTCTGCCAGCACGGTCTTGCGATCCAGCTTGCGGCCCAGCACAAAGATCGCCAGCAAAAGGCCGATAGCTACCGCCACGATGGGGGTGCCCAGAAAGGTGATCGCCTGGCCAAAGCCGCTGGCAGCCCAGCCCAGGGCAGCAAACACGTTGTTAAAAAGGATCAGCACGATGGGGCACAAAAGGGGCAGAAAGCTTTCAAAGGCAGAGGGCAGGGGCTGGGAGGGGGTCATCACGTCAGCTTCCGCCAACACCTCCGCCTCCGCCGGGCGCACCCAGCCCTCGCCGGAGTCCGCCGGGAGCTGGTAGAGCCGCTTGCCCAGCCATTGGCAGTACAGGGTGGCTACGATCACCATGGGCAGAGAGATGAGGATGCCCCAGAGGATGAACCGGCCCACATCCACATTAAAAACGCCTGCCACGCCCAAGGGGCCGGGGGTGGGCGGCACCAGGGAATGGGTCACCACCAGGCCGGCAGCCAGGGGGCCTGCAATGGCCACGATGGAGCGGCGGGTTTTGCGAGAAATGGCCTTGGCAATGGGGTTCACAATCACAAAGCCCGAATCGCAGAAAATGGGAATGGACACGATGAAGCCCGTCAGGGCCATGGCCCAGTGCTCCCGCTTTTTGCCAAAGAGCTTGATAAAGGTCAGGGCCATACGCTCGGCAGCGCCGGTCTTGTCAAAAATTTGACCCATCATCACGCCGAAGCCGATGATGATGCCAATGCTGCCCAGGGTGCCGCCAAAGCCAGAAATGATGGAGGCAGGCACGTCGGCAGGGGCCATCCCTCCCAGGAGGCCGATAACGATGGCCGCCACGATCAGCCCCAGAAAGGCATGAACCTTGGTTTTGAGGATCATGAGAATCAGCAGCACAATACCGATGAACAGGGCCAGCAGCATCTGAGTTCCGGGCGACATAGCAGTGCTCCTTTCTATCCTTAAACTTTTATGGGGGAACCTTTTATAAAAATCTTAGCGTAAAGGCTTTTAGTGCTTCTTAAAGTACGGCGCATAGGCGACGGCCAGGCGCAGGGCCTCCGCCATGCTGACGGCGCTGGCCTTGCCCTGCCAGGCAATGTCAAAGGCCGTGCCATGATCCACCGAGGTGCGCAGGATGGGCATCCCGCAGGTGATGGAAATGGTGCGTTCAAAGTCCAGGGTCTTGGTGGCGATGTGCCCCTGATCGTGATACAGGCTTAAAACGGCGGCGTACTTGCCCTGGAGGGCTTGGTGGAACACGCTGTCTGCGCTGACGGGGCCCTCCACGGGCACACCCTCTGCCTGGAGGGCTTTCACTGCCGGAACAATCGCATTCATTTCCTCCTCACCGAAAAGCCCGTGCTCGCCGCAGTGGGGGTTCAGCCCGGCTATGGCCATTACGCCCTCGGTGACGCCCAGGGTATGCAGAGCTTCCCAGCAGCGGGGAACGTAATCAACGATCCGTTCCTGGGTCACCTGGCGGCAGGCTTCTTTAAGGGCTAGGTGCCGGGTGAGAAAAAACACCCGCAGGCCCCGCACCTCAAAGAGGGTCAGGGGATCCCGAGCGCCGGTAAGGGCGGCAAAGACCTCTGTGTGGCCAATGTAGGGCACCGCCCCCTCCTTAAAAGATTCCTTGTGGATGGGCGGGGTGCACACAGCGTCAGCCTCGCCGGCAAGGCATAGCTCAATGGCCTTTTGAATGTAGCGGAAGGCAGCCGCGCCGCACATCCCGCTGATCTGACCGGGCCGAAAGGCGCCCAGGTCAATGAGGTTTAGATCCATAAAGTTGACCGCGCCCAGCCGCGCCCGCCGTGCGGAGGCAATGGGGCGCAGGGTTACCGGCGGCATCCCCGGCAGGGCCGCAGCCTTGCGCAGGATTCCCCCATCCCCAATAACTACCCATCGGCCCAGGGAGCGGATGGCCGGGTCTGCCAGGGCCTTGAGAACGATCTCCGGGCCAATGCCCGCCGCATCCCCCATGGGGATGGCAATGAGCGGTTTTTTCATTAGCAGCCGTCCCCTCCTTCCTGCAAATGATCTGCTAAATAGGTCACACAGGCGGTCATGGCGTTTTCCTCCCCCACCATGCCGCCCTTGGAAACAAAGTGCCGCCCATCCAGCCTGCCGCCCAGCACCCGGCCATAGCAGGCCAGGGGCAGCACCTGATTCAAAAGGCATAAGCCTGCTGTGCCTGCCCGGTCATGAATAGCGCAGGTGATGTCGCCGCCGGTGGAGTATAGGCCCCGGAAGCGCTCATCCGCCCCCATGACTGCCAGGGCTACCTGGGCAAAGCCATCGCTGATCCGCTGGGAAAGAAAGGGGTTTTCCTTGGGGATGGGCACCTGCCGGGCCGGATCAATGGAGGAGCCGATCACCGCTAGGCAGTCGTAATCTCCGGCAGCCTTGATCAGCGCCTGGGCAGCCCGGTCACATTCCTGTTCAAAACGATCCCGGCCAGCTACCAGCTGGGCCACGTCCAGCCGGGTCTCAAAAAGGGAAACGGAGCGGATAAGGTGTGCAGCTTGGCGGCGGGCCACATCGTTCACCGAGCCGATGGCGCACAGCACCTTGGCCCTGCGGGTTTTGGCTGGAACGGGCAGCATCTGCCTGAACCAGCAGGCGGTGAAGGGGCCCGGATCCATGGGCAGGATGGGGAGCTGCGAGGCTTTGGCAGCCAGGGCCAGCTGCTCTAAATCCTCCTGGCATACCCCGTCTGCAACCACCAGCCGTGCCCCGGCAGCGTGGAAACTGCGCAGGGTTTGGGCCAGCTGCTCGGGGGCTTGTTTTAAATCGTCCAGGCATAGGCTGGCTACGGGCCGCTTGCTTTGGCGCTTGAGAATCAGCGCCGCCTGGGCGGTATCCATGGGGCAGGAAGGATCCCGGCCCGCCTCGGTGCGGTCCAGGGGCACGCCGCCAACCAGCAGCAGGCCGCCAACCAGTACGCGACCGCTCTGGGGATAACAGGGCGCGCACAGAGCCAAGGTATCATCGCCTAGGTGATCCAGCAGGGCATCAGCCTCCGCACCCAGGTTGCCGCGCAGGGTGGAGTCAATCCGCTTGGCATACAGGGCCTGGGGGTGCAGCCCTTGAAGGGCGGCGGTCACCGCCTGGTAGGCGGCGGGAGCTGGCAAGGCTCGGCTGTTGGTGGATAGCATCAGGCAGTCCCAGCCGTTGAGGGCGGAGCGCAGGGCAGGGTTCCAGAGGGTGCAGACCTTCAGGCCGTTTTGGCGCAGAAGGACGCCGGTGGCGTTGGCGCCGGTGAGATCGTCCGCCACCACATAGCATTTGGGCATAAGCATCGCTCTCCTTTGTGGTGGCAGTCTATGAGCAGGGAAAGGGGAAAAGACGAAAAAAACCAGAACCTCAAAGAAGTTCTGGTTCAGACCGTTGATAAATCCCGCAACCGCAAGCCCATCGACCATAAGGTCGGCGGGCTTGCTTGCTGTGTTGGCATCGACTGCCAATTTCGGTCATTTACGTGTGTGTAAACTCCCTCATTGGCAGCCTCGCCGCCTTGCCTTGCGGAATTTCTCCACGTCTGGCAGCGTGCCGACTTTGTCGACACGCTGAACCAGAACTTCAAAGAAGTTCTGGTTAGATCTGCTATTATTTAAATAATGGGCGATCGGGGAGCGGCGATTATGGCAGAGCCGACCCCCCTAAGAGAGAGCGTCGCG
Source organism: Clostridia bacterium (assembly GCA_017481185.1). The sequence goes on from JAFUPO010000344.1 coordinate 9,658, forward strand.
CCGCCGGCGGGCAGGAGCACGGCGCGCTTTTTCTTTAGGGTAATGGCGTCCCCCTCCCAGTACAGGAGAAGATTGTCATCGGAGAAGAGGATGCGGTAGGTATCCCGGGAGGGCAGGGGTATGGGGCCGTTAACCGCCAGAGTTTCCTGCACAAAGCTTTGGCTTTGGGCCAGGCGGCGCAGGGCCTCTCCCAGGGTTTCCTTTTGGCCGCCAGCCTGGATGAGCGCTTTGAGCTGATCACCGCCCCAGGGCTGGGCGCCGCTAAAGCGAAAGGTTGCATCCACTGCTATGGGCAGCAGCGGACAAGTGGAAACAACAGGCTTTTCAAAACAGAGGTAAGGGGAGGGCGCATCAAAAAACACCTGCCCCACCTGCTGCATACCGATGCGCTCATAAAGGGCGGCGGCTTTTTCATTGAGGATGCTGGTATCCAGGCGCAGGCAGTCGTGACCGGTGCGGGCAGCCTCCTCTAACACCCAGGTCATGGTTTGGCGGCCAACGCCCTTGCCCTGGGCGGCAGGGTTCACCACCAGGCGGTGCATAAAGGCCGGGCGGCAGCCGCAGCGCCAGGATACCTGGCTGTATTGGGGATCACAGTCCTCGGTAAGGGCCAGGCAGGAAAGGAGGCAGCCTGCCTCCTCCATCACATAGAGGCGGCGCTTTTCGACATCCTCCTCCAGGATGGCCTCGTTGGGATAGCTGCCCCATTTCCATTGGTGCAGGCCGCGGGCCTTCATATCCTCAATGCCCTCAAGATACAGCTGAAAGATGGCCTCCAGATCCTGCTGGGTGGCGAGTCTCATCATATGTTTTCACCTCAATCGGCAGTATACATATCGTAGAGCTGGTAGTATAGGCCCTTTTGAGCCATCAATTCCTGATGGGAGCCCTGCTCTTCCACGCCCTTATCGGTTAGCACCCAGATGGTATCCGCATTGCGGATAGTGGTGAGCCGGTGGGCGATGGTGAAGGTGGTACGGCCCTTTTGCAATTCCTCCAAAGATTTTTGCACCAGCCGCTCCGATTCGTTATCCAGGGCGGAGGTGGCTTCATCCAAGATCAGGATGGGCGGATTTTTGAGAAAAACCCGGGCAATGGAGATCCGCTGCTTCTGGCCGCCGGAGAGGCGAACGCCCCGCTCGCCCACATAGGTGTCGTAGCCGTTGGGAAGCTGCTTGATAAACTCATGGGCGCCGGCCTGCCGGGCAGCCGCCTCCACCTCCTGGCGGGTGGCCTCAGGCTTGCCGTAGAGAATGTTTTCATACACGGTGCCGGAGAAGAGGTACACCTCCTGCTGCACCATGCCGATGTTGTCTCTCAAAGATTTGAGGGTAAAGGTCTTGATGTCCTCCCCATCCAAGAGGATGCGGCCGTCGGTTACATCGTAAAAGCGGGGGATCAGGTTGCATAAGGTGGTTTTGCCGCCGCCGGAGGGGCCCACCAAGGCAATGGAGGAACCGGCTTTGACCGACAGATCCAGATGGGCCAATACCTGTTGGTCATCGTCACTGTAATGGAAGGACACGTTTTCAAAGGTGATATTCCCCTTCACCTCTTGGAGAGCCTTAGCGCCAGGCTCATCCTGGATTTCAATGGGCTCGTCCATGATCTCAAAAAACCGTTCCACGCCGGTCACGCCCCGGTGGAACTGCTCGGTAAACTCCACAATGCGGCGCACAGAGGTGAGCAGGGTGGAAACGTAAAGCAGGTAGGCCATGTAATCTGCCGGGGTGATGCCGCCGCCAGGGGCCTTGTCGCCGCCGATAATGAACAGCGCGCCCACGACCACCACCAGGATGTACATCAGGCCGTCAAAGGCCCGGGTGGTGGTATGAAAGCCAGCCATGGTGGCGTAATAATTCTTTTTTGATTTCAAAAAGCGCAGGTTGCCCTGGGCAAACTTTTTCTCCTCTACGGATTCGTTGGCAAAGGATTTGGCCACCCGGATCCCCAGGAGGCTATCCTCCACCTGA
>JAFUPO010000345.1 GCA_017481185.1 Clostridia bacterium
AGCTGCCCACTGAGGATGAGATCCGCGAGGCTCTCTCCGGCAACTTCTGCCGCTGCGGCACCCATTACACTGCCGTTGATTCGATCCTGGCCTATGTTGAAAAACGGAGGATGAGCAAATGAGACATCTGGGTGTTGAAAGAAAACGCTTGATCGCCGATCAGGTGGTAACGGGCAAGGCTCAGTACACCGCTGATCTGCGCGTACCCAACATGAAGTATGGCCGCGTAATGCGCTCCCCCCACGCTTACGCCGAAATTACGAAGATCGATTATTCCGAAGCCATTAAGATGGATGGCGTGCACGCTGTTGTGACCTATGAGGATGTAGGCGACGACGTGTATATCACCAATGGCTTTACTCCCCCCAAGCACTGCAAGCCCCTGAGCAAGATTGTGCGCTACGTGGGCGACGCCGTGGCCCTGGTGGTGGCTGATACCGAGGCCCTGGCTGACCTGGCCATTGAAAAGATTCAGGTGGAATACAAGGTCATGAAGCCTGTTCTGACCATTGATGAAGCCATCGCTCCCGGCGCTCCCCAGATCTATCCTGAATTCCCCGGCAACATTGCCCCCGCCAAGAACAACCTGCACTTCGCCATCGGCGATGTGGAAAAGGGCTTTGCCGAGGCTGACGGCGTATTTGAGGGCACCTATGAAATGGCCAGCGGCCAGAATCCTCTGCCCGCCGAGCCCCCCACGGTGCTGACCTACTGGGAGGGCGACCACCTCTACGTGAAGGGCTCCATCGCTGCCATCGCATACTGCCAGCAAAACGTTCAGGCTGCCCTGAATATCCCCTATGAAAAGATCACCACCGAAGCTCCCTGCGTAGGCGGCTCCTTCGGTTCCAAGCTGTTCAGCGGCATCGTGCATCCCGTGGTCTACTCCGCGCTGATGAGCCAAAAGGCCCACCTGCCCGTTATGTACGCCTACACCAAGGAAGAGCACTTTGCCTGCCACCAGATTCGTATGACCACTCGCGCCCACATCAAGCTGGGCCTGCGCAAGGACGGCCTGGCCACCGCTATCGAAGTAAGCGAGCTGGCTGAAGCCGGTTACTGCGCCGCTACCCAGGAGTTCATGCTCTCCGTAGGCACGGTGGTGCTGCCCTTCCTGTGCAAGACCAACAACCAGAAGTTCGATGCCGACGTGGTCATGACCAACAAGTGCCCCTCCGGCTCCTTCCGCGGCTACGGCTATCTGGAGATCACCGCCCTCATGTTCCGCGTTATCTGCGACGCCTGCGAAGCGCTGAATATCGATATCGTAGATTACTGCTGCAAGAACGTGGTCAACCACGGCGACACCTTCTTCAACGCCGGCAATCCTGCCCGGCCCTGGGAAGTTTCCGGCGGCCCCAACTACTCCGTGCTCTTTGAGGAGTGCGCCCAGAAGTGGGATTGGAAGAACAAGTTCAAGGGCTGGGGCGTGCCCACCTGGGAATCCGAGGATGGCCGTTACGCCCGCGGCGTAGGCTTCGCTATGGCTGGCCAGAACCATATCGGCGGCAAGCCCTCCAACACCAACGTTGAGATCACCGGTCTGGGCAGCGTGCTGGTTTCCACCTGCATGACCGAGTTCGGCGCTGGCGTGCGCGACCTGTATCAGAAGATCGTGGCCGAAGAGCTGGATTGCCCCCTGGAGATGGTGCGTATGTCCCCCGTGATCACCGACGCCAATCCCCCGGACTTTGGCTCCACTGGCTCCCGTTCCACCTACGCAGGCGGCATCTCCGCTCTGTGGGCTGCCAAGGATCTGAAAAAGAAGCTCTTTGCCCTGGCTGAAGAAAAGCTGGGTGTGCCCAAGGAGGATCTGGGCCTGAAGGACGGCAAGCTCTATCGCCTCTCCAACCCCGAAGAGATCTATCCCCTGGCCCCCCGCATCCTGGGCAAGGTGGACGCTCTGGTAGGCACCGGCCACTTTGAAGGCACCCACAACTGCACCATGATCAACGCCCAGTTCCTGGATGTGACTGTGGATAAGAAGATGGGCACCTTCGTGGTCAACGATATGCTTATCGGCGGCGACGCTGGCCGCATCATCAACCCCTTGGGTGTGAAGAACCAGCTGGACGGCTTCCTGGCCGGTCTGGGCCTGGTGCAGGGCGAGGAGACCATCTTCGATGGCAACGATAACCGCGTTGTGAATCCCAGCATGATCAACTACCCCTTCGCCACCTTCAACGATGTGCCCAAGCATGAGATCTATGTGCGCGAGTCCTTCAAGGATATGGGGGATGATTCCTATCTGCCCTACGGCGCTTTCGGCCTGGGCGAGCCCACCATCTCCCCTGGCGGCCCCGCCATCCGTATGGCTATCTACAATGCCTGCGGCGTTAAGATGAACGATTATCCCTTCCGCCCCGCCGAGATGCTGGCTAAGCTGAAGGAAAAGGAAAAGGAGGCGTAAGAGATGAAACACTTCGACTACGTCAAGGCTCAAAGCGTCAATGAAGCTTCCGAGCTGCTGAAAGCCGGCAATGCGGTTTTGTCCGCCGGCGCTACCGATCTGCTGGGCACGCTTAAGGATAACATTCTCCCCAAGTTCCCCGAAAAGGTTGTCAGCATTAAAAATCTCTCTGAGATGGACTATATCCGTGAGGAAGCGGATGGCATCCACATTGGCGCCAATACCACCCTGCGCACCATTTCCGATTCTCCCGTAATTCGTGAAAAGGTTGCCGCTTTGGGCGATGCTGCTTACTCCGTCGCTACGCCCAACATCCGCAACGCAGCCACCATCGCTGGCAACATCTGCCAGGACATTCGCTGCTGGTACTATCGCTATCCCAACAACCTGGGCGGCCGCGTCAACTGCGCCCGCAAGGAAGGCCACCTGTGCTACGCCATGATGGGTGAAAATCGCTATCACTCCATCTTCGGCGCCATGAAGGTCTGCCAAACCCCCTGCACCCATGAGTGCCCCGCCCATACCGATATTCCTGCCTACATGGCCAAGATCCGCGAGAATGACTGGGATGCCGCTGCCCGTATCCTGATGCGCGCCAACCCCATCCCCATGCTCACCAGCCGTGTGTGCCCCCATCCCTGCCAGAACGGCTGCAACCAGAATGAGTACGGCGACAGCGTGGGCATCCACTGCGTGGAGCGCTCCGTGGGCGACTATATTCTGGAGAACATTGACAAGTTCTACACCGCTCCCGAGGCTGAAACTGGCAAGAGCGTCGGCATCGTGGGCGCCGGCCCCTCCGGCCTGGCCGCTGCCTTCAACCTGCGCAAGGCTGGCCACAAGGTCACCGTGTACGACAAGATGGAAAAGGCTGGCGGCGTGCTGATGTATGGTATCCCCGCCTATCGCCTGCCCAAGAAGTATATCGAAGCCGTTCAAACCGCTCTGGAAAAGATGGGCGTTGAGTTCGTGATGAACACCGCCATCGGCACCGACATCACCATGGACGAGCTGCAGAAGAAGCACGACTCTCTGTACGTGGCCACCGGCGCTTGGAAGCAGCCCGTGCTGGGCCTCAACGGCGAGGAGCTGACCCAGTTCGGCCTGAACTACCTGGTGGAGGTCAACAAGTACCTCAAGGCCCATGTGGGCAAGGAAGTGCTGGTCTGCGGCGGCGGCAACGTGGCCATGGACGTGGCCCTGGTTTCCAAGCGCCTGGGCGTTGAAAAGGTTCGCCTGGTCTGCCTGGAGCAGCGCCATGAGATGCCCGCCAGCCCCGAGGAAATCGCCCGCGTGCTGGAAGAGGGTGTGGAATTCATCAACGGCCGCGGCCTGATGGAAGTGATCCGCGATGAAAACGGCAAGGTCATCGGCATGAAGACCAACAAGTGCCTCTCCGTGCGCGACGAAACCGGCCGCTTCAATCCCCAGTATGACAACGATGATGTGATGGTTCTGGAATCCGACTGCATCATCCTGGCCACCGGCCAGCGGGTTGACATCGACTTCCTGGGCGATCTGAAGGATCAGATCAAGAGCCCCCGGGGCCTCCTGGAAGTTGACGAGAACAACGCCACCCGTTATGCGGGCGTGTTCGCTGGCGGCGACGCTGCCACCGGCCCCGATATCGCCATTCGTGCGGTCCACGCTGGTGTGAACGGCGCCCGGGCCATGAGCGCCTATATGGGCACCCCCATTTCCGTCACTGCCAAGGCTGAGACCTTCCTGATGAGCGAGCAGAACGGTGTGCAGGAGCGGGTCGCCAACAAGCTGGCGGAGCTGCCCATCCCCGAGCGTTCTTTGACCAATGAGGACGAGGCCAGCTATCCCGAAGGCGTGGCCAAGTGCGAGGCCTCCCGCTGCATGAACTGCGGCTGCTTGGCTGTCAACCCCAGCGATATGGCTAATATGCTCTATGCCTACAATGCCACCATCGTGACCAACCAGCGCACCGTGGACGCCGGCACCTTCTTTGCTGGTCATGCCCGCATCCAGGATACCCTGCAGAAGGGCGAGGTTGTGACCGAGATCATCGTGCCCAAGCCCGCCGCCAACACCACCGCCGTGTATGAAAAGTATCGCCTGCGCAATGCCATCGACTTCGCCGTTGTGGCTGTGGCCAGCGTGATCTCCAAGGACGACGAGGGCAAGGTCACCGATGCTAACATTGTGCTGGGCGCTGTGGCTCCCGTGCCCATGAAGCGCGACGCCGCCGAAGCCTATCTCAAGGGCAAGACCATTGATGAGGGCGTGGCTGCTGCTGCTGCCGAAATGTGCCTGGAAGGCGCTCTGCCCCTGTCTGACAATGCTTATAAGATCGACGTTGCGCGTGCGCTGGTGAAGCGGACTCTGCTGGCTTGATCTGTTTGCCTGCTGCCATAGGCAGCATTGCCCTCCACGCCAAGCGTGGAGGGCAATTGTGGTCAAAAAGCAGCCAGCCGATTTCGCATCGGCTGGCTGCTTAACCAAGTTTTAATCCGTCAAAAAAGGAATCCGGGGCGATGGGTGGCTGTTGGCAAACTCAAAGGCCCATTGGATATTTTCCTTGATCTGCATCTGATCCAGTCGTCAGAGGTTGCCAATGAGCTGGATATGGTAATAGACAAACTTGTCGATATCCGCTAGAAGAGGGTTCCCCTCCATGAATTCCCGATACAGCCTTCGCCGCGCGCCCAGATCACTATAGACCGTTACCATCAGTTCATCGGGCGGCATAGGCTTGTGAAAATCCTCCAGAATATCCCGATAGTGTTCCAGAATCGCATCTGCCTTTCCCGCTTCCCACAGGCTTAATTGGTTTCGGTGATAAAACAGGCTGATATTGCGCTCTTTGGACATGATGATCCGGTAAAAGTAAATGTACATAACGCAGACGCGCCAATACCGGTTGCGATAGACCTCAGGGAACTGATCAATATATTCCCGGATGGTCTGAAAGGCATCATCAAACAGGATGGCCAGAATCGCGTGCTTGTTTTTGAAATGATAGGTGATCGCCCCTTTGGTGATCCCCAGCTTATCTGAGATCCGCTGAAAAGTGGTTTCCTGGTATCCTAAATCATGAAACATTTCAGCAGCTACGTTAAATATCTCGCCTTTCAGGTCATTGCGGCCAGCGGCCATAGCATCTTCCCCCTAGGTACCAGTTTTTGATAGTTAATAATTATAGCATAATCCCTTGGATGATTCAAGAAACTATAAATGCACTTTTTGTATAGTGCTAAAAAAGAGGATTCATTCCTCGAGCAGACCTTGTTTTAAGGCTTCATATCATCGAACAGAAACAAGACCTCCTGCAAGACGCCTCAATAGGAAAAATATTTACATTATTCCCGTATTTATATGATATTTCTCTTGACAACGCCCTCAAGATTGATATAATTCTAACTATACAAACCATTTGTTTATAGTTTGCTTTTCAAACAGCAAACTCCCTTAGCAAAGGAAGGTGAAAAAACAGACCGTTCGCGCCTCAACCGATCTCTGAGCGCCTTTCACTTTTCCTCTTGCTTCCGCCCTGGAAAGGCCGGGCAAGGGGTGGGAAGGATCTTTCCTTCCGGGCCAAGGTTCAAAAAGAGATCATCCAATTCACATCGACTCAAGGCGCCGTTGGAAGTTTGATACTCGCTGAAGTGCACACATTTGAGGCAGTCAGCGCACAGATAGCCCAAACCCTGGGTTGCAGTTTCTTTCATGGGGAGAACCTCCTTCGCTCAATAACCGTCTGCTGGCGGCTTTACACACAAGTATATGTGTTTTGGCGAAAAAAGCAAGCTCCCTTACTTCCGACAACGCCGACCGTTACCCAAGGCTCCAATGCAGATCTGGGGGTCTGCTAATCACACTGGGCTTGATTGCCCATAAAGCAAAGGAGATTCTACGCAATGAGAGAACGGGTAGAACAATTCATTACGCTGACTGTCAACGGCAAAGCCTACGAGCTGGTCGTTGGCATGAAGCAAGGCCAAATGCCTCCCGAGGAGACACTGGTGCAC
>JAFUPO010000346.1 GCA_017481185.1 Clostridia bacterium
CTTCCATCATGGCCTGTTTTTCGCTGGCCGCCTCGATCTCATCCGGGGCGGGAATGGTTTCAAACAGGGGCGAACCAAGCACTACCCGCCGCACCCAGGCGGCCCGCCACAGGTCGCGGCAGCGGTTGAGGGCGACCTTCAAAAGCCAGGCCTTTTCACGGCCGGGCTGGATCACCGGGGCGTTGGTGATCAGGCGCACAAATACGTCCTGGCACACATCCTCGGCCTTTTGCCGATCGCCCAGGTAGAAATAGCTGACTCGAAGGACGTCGTTGGCATATTTTTCGTACATACCTTCGAAGTAAGCGGTATCCATCACTGGCGTATCGCCTCCGGTCTCCATGCGACGTTCATCCATAAAACGGCTTGCCTTTCTGATTTCTTGCAATGGTTTTCACAAAATTTATTATAACGGCGAAAATTTGCAACTTCAATAGATTATGGTTGGTAATTGGTGAGCAGATAGTCCACCGAATCGGACAGGGCCTTCATACAGGCCTGGATCATGTTGGAGGAGACGCCTACGGTGCTCCATACATGAGCGCCATCGGTGCTTTCAATGGATACCCGAACGGTGGAGGCGGTGCCGCCGGAATCCAGCACACGAACCTTGAAGTCTGACAGGCGCATCTTGTTCAGACAGGGATAGAACACCGCCAGGGTTTTGCGCAGAGCCTTGTCCAGGGCGTTGATGGGGCCGTCCCCCTCGGCGGCGTTGATCTCCTCCCGGCCGTCCACCTGGATTTTGATGTAAGCCTGGGCGCTCTTGTCCCGGTGCACCAGGTTTTGAGACAAGGCGCTGAGCACATGAAAGTCCACCACCTCAAAAAAGCGGCGGCGGCGGCCCAGGGTATCCAGGGCCAGCAGCTCAAAGCTGGCATCGGCGTTTTCATAGGTATAGCCGCGCATTTCTTTTTCCTTTAGGCGGGCAAGAAGCTTGTCCATCTCAGGGCTGCCCTTTTTCACATCGGGCAAAAGGCGCTCCAGCCGGGCGGCCACGCCGGTACGGCCGGTTTGTTCGCTTAGGAGAAAGCGCCGCTGGTTGCCCACCGCCTCCGGGGGCAGATGCTCAAAGGCGCGGGTGTTTTTGATGACCCCGTCAATGTGCATACCCGCTTTGTGGGCAAAGGCAGAGTGGCCTACAAAGGGGGCTCGCTGGTTGGGGGCCAGGTTCATGACCTCCTGGATATATCGGGCGGTAGGGGTCAGCTTTGCCATAGCTTCGACGGGAATGCAGTTGTACCCCATCTTTAATTGCAGACAGGGCAAAAGGGTGCATAGAGCCCCGTTGCCGCAGCGCGCCCCCACGCCGCCGATGGTGCCCTGCACGTGCTGGCAGCCAGCCTTGACTGCCATCAGGGTATTGGCCACGGCCAGGCCGCAGTCGTTATGGCAGTGAATGCCCAGGGGCAGGGTAAAGTCGCTTTGCAGTTCGCGTACAATGCGAACCACGTCATCGGGCAGCGCGCCGCCGTTGGTGTCGCACAGGATTAGGCAGGCAGCGCCTCCCTCCTGGGCGGCCTTCAGGCACTGGCGGGCATAGGCTGCGTCCTCCTGCCAGCCGTCAAAAAAATGTTCCGCGTCGAAGAGCACCTCTCGGCCAGACTGGCAAAGAAAGGCAACGCTTTCGCGGATCATGCGCAGGTTCTCCTCCGGTGTGGTGCGCAAAACATGGGTCACATGGAAAAGGCTGCCCTTGCCGAAAACGGAGATAACCGGGGCCTGGCTATCCACCAGGGCCTTGAGGCCGGGATCCTGTGAAGGATCTCCCCCCGGGCGCATGGTGGAGCCAAAGGCCGCCAGCTTGGCCCGGGTCATGCGGCTTGGGGCTAGCTTGAAAAACTGCGCGTCCTTGGGGTTGGAGAAGGGGTTGCCCCCCTCGATATAGGCAATGCCCAAAGCGTCCAACGCCTGAGCGATCTTCAATTTATCATCCAGAGAAAAACCAACGCCCTCTCCCTGAGCGCCATCCCGCAGGGTGGTATCCAAAATCGCCAGAGCGGCCACAGGCTTCATCCTTTCCTCGTAAGACATCGTTAATGGAGCTATTGTATCATGTTTTGTTCACGGTATAAAGGACTTTTTGGCGAAAAATGCTTCCATACCCAGGGGGATGCCCTTCAAATTCAGCGCAATCTGTGATATGATATTAGCTGGTAACAAATGCCCCTGGGAGGAAACAACGTATGTTTGGCAAAATGATGAACAATTACTATTATGGCAAGAGCGGCAAAGGGGATTACCGCAAAGAAGATTTGCCCACGAACCGTTGGCAGCTCTTTGGCGAGATGCTGCGCATCCGCCTGTCAGGGCTGATGCGGCTAAACCTGATGTATGCTGTGCCCTGGATTCCGGCCATCATTGTAATGCTTTTGTGCGGCCTGAGTTGGTATAGCAGCCTGGCCAATCTGGTGGAAACTTATGCTCAGGATGCGCCAGCCCTATCGGCAGCCATGAGCCAGCTGAACACCAGCCTTCTTTTTACGATGAGCCTATGGCTGATCCCCTGCCTTGTGATCACCGGCCCCTTTACCGCAGGCGTGGCTTATGTGACCCGCAACTGGGCCCGGGATGAGCACGCCTTTGTGTGGGGGGACTTCAAAGACGCGGTGAAGGAAAACTGGAAGCAGGCCTTGGGGGTTAGCGCCCTAACTTCGCTGGTACCCCTGGTGGTAGTGGTCTGCTGGACCTTTTATGGCCGGATGGCCGTGCAGACGCCCCTGATGATGGCCCCTCAGATGATCAGCCTTATGCTGGGCCTGGTTTGGGCGCTGATGCTTATCTATCTGTACCCCCTGATGGTGACCTACCAATTGACCTTTAAGCAGCTTTTGCGCAACGCCTTTTTGCTGGCCATCGGCCGCCTGCCCCAGAGCCTGGGTCTGCGGCTTGCGACCCTGCTCCCCCTGCTGATCGGATTTGGGGTGGCGTATTTTATCGGGCAGATCCACTGGGTAGTTTTTGCCCTGCTGATCTACTATGCGCTCATCGGCTTTGCTCTGAGCCGCTTCGCCTTTGCCAGCTACGCCAATGCAGTTTTTGACCGCTATATCAACGTGCATATCGAGGGCGCTCAGGTGAACCGC
>JAFUPO010000347.1 GCA_017481185.1 Clostridia bacterium
ATATTTGCGCCGCTTTGTGTGGTATCTGGCATCCCGGCTGCTGCTTCTGTGCTGCGTGCTGGGGCTGATGGTGGTCACCTTTTATTACGCCATGAACGCCGCCAATATGTCGGTGGTGCTGAAGGATGGCATGGCCAAACGGGCCCAGGTGGTCATGATGGGCGAGGACAGGACGGAGCTAACCAAGTATTTTCAGTCCACCTTTCTGGATCGTGACGAGGTGATCCTGCTTACAGCCCAGGGCAACTCTCCTTATCGTGATTATACCATCCGGGGCATTGACCACCGGCTCACCATGGAGTGGATGTGGTGCTGGCCCTGGGAGGATATGGCCCGAGCAGATATTGTAGAAGAGATCCCACGGATCGACGGCAAAATTAAATCCAGCTTGCAGGAAGCGGCTTTGGCGGCCGGAGGCGAGGAACGCCTATCCCCGCCCCGATGGCAGAAGGCCCGGTACCGGGCGCTTTTGACCAAGGAAAACGGCCAGTGGAAGGTGCAGAGCCTGACGCTGCTGGAAGTGCTCAATTAACACATGAGGAGGGACGCCTGTGAAAAAAAGGTTGTTAGCGCTGCTGTTGGCGCTTTTCATGGGCGTTTCATTGGCGGCAAGGGCCGAAAATGCCGTATTGGCCAACGCGGCCCTGGTGGTGGACGGCAAGACCGGTGAGATCCTTTACCAGCAGAATGCTTTTGAAGCCCTCCCCCCGGCCAGCACGGCTAAGATCATGACGGGGCTATTGGTCTGCGAGGCGGTGGCCCGGGGTGATCTTAAATGGGATCAGGTGATCCCTGCCTCAGAAAAAGCCTTGGCCAATATTGCTTGGGATGCCAGCCGCCTGGATGTGCCCATCCAAGTGGGAGAGGAGCTGTCTGTGGCCGCTTATTTTTATGGGGCCATGCTTTGCTCAGATACCTATTCCTGCCGGGTGCTGGCCCACGCCGTTGGAGGCTCGGTGTCGGGCTTCGTTGCTATGATGAATGAGCGGGCTGAGCAATTGGGCTGCGCCAGCTCCAACTTTACCAACGCCACCGGCTATCCTGAGGGAAACATGACTTCCTCCTGCTGGGATCTGTATTTGATCGCCCGGCAGGCCATGACCCATCCAGCCTTTGCACAGGTGGTGTCAACCCCGGCGATTTCCATCCCCGCTACCAACATGAGCGAGGAGCGGATTCTATACAACAGCAACTGGTTGCTGGGGATGCCTCCCAAGGCTGCCAGTGTTGCCTACAGTATGGATTACAGCTACCCCTACTGCATGGGCATCAAGACCGGTTATACCGCTCAGGCGGGCAACTGCTTGGTGGCCTATGGCCAGCGGGGAGATCGATCTGTATACACGGTAATCTTAGGCGCTCAGGCCTATTCTTTGGCCGACGGCACGGTCGATCGGGCTGTGTTTTCTGAAACCATCCGGCTGATGGACTGGGTGCTGGAGGCGGATGCGGTTACGGCGCTGGCTGTGCGTACCCCGCCTGCTATACAGGAGCTGGCCTATCAGGTGGTGCAGAGGGGCAGCACGGGCGAGCGGGTTAGACAGATTCAAACGGCCTTGAAAGAAAGGGGCTTCTACACCGGCGCTATCGACGGCAACTTCGGCCAGCAGACCTTTAATGCCGTGGTGGCCTTCCAGGTTGCCCAGGGCCTTACGGCAGATGGTATTGCAGGCCGGCAAACGCAAAATGCACTATTGGGAACCAGCTATTAAAAGGGAGCGCATCCTTGCTGATAAGGATGCGCTCCCTTTAGGTTTCGCTGTAGGCGCTGGTGGGGTTGTAAAAGCAATGATCGCCAATGCGGATCACAAAAACGCCCACTTGGCTGGGAAAGTTGGGGCGGCAAACGCTGGAGAAGGGATTGAAGAACCACAGCGCCTGCCCCAAACTGGGCAGGCGGTTGCCTGCAATGGCCCAGTCGGCAATGTTGTAATGCACGTCGGTTGGATTCATATTGTAAATATTCTGTAGATTCTGTTGACCGCCCAATTCGGTGCGCACACAGTTGAACTGGCCCTGCTGATAGATTACGTTGCGGATGGTGTTATACCGCCCGTATTCGCCAACGGTGGTGCGAACTCGGTTCATCACCACGCAGGCCACGCCCTTCATACCGTTGTCCCCTTCGCCTCCAGCTTCGCATTGGATGATTCTGGCCAGCAAGTCACGATCGTCCATAGCCCATCCCCCTTTTTGCGCAGTTTATGAAAGGCGATGACAAAAAATGCCGGGGTTGACAGCCGGGAAAAGGGGCTGATATACTGTTGGGGCACAGAAAGGGAGGTAATAATCGTGCAATGGAAAAAGGCGCTGAAGCTGCCGCCCATGAGGCAGTGCGCCTGGTTATGGTTAGGTACGGCTATTTTGTCCTTTGGGCTGTACAACATTCATCGGCAGTCTGGGGTTACCGAAGGGGGCGTATTGGGGCTGGTGCTGCTGTTGAATCACCATTTCCAATGGCCCGCCCATGTGATGACGCCCATTCTGGATGGCTTGTGCTATCTGCTGGGCTGGCGCTTCCTGGGCTGGGAGTTTATGAAGCGCTCCGTGATTGCCACCCTGGGTATGACGGCGTTTTATAAGCTATGGTCGCTGCTGCCGCCCTTTGTGCCGGACCTGTCGGCTACCCCCTTGCTGGCTGCATTGATCGGCTGCTTGTTTGTGGGTGTGGGCGAGGGGCTGGTGGTGCGCATGGGCGGCTCTGCTGGAGGCGACGACGCTCTGGCCCTGGTGATTTCCAAATTAACGAAGCTGCGCCTGGCCCGTGCCTATATGTTTACGGATCTGACGGTACTGGCCCTGTCCCTGACCTATATTCCGCTGGAACGGATTGTTTATTCCTTGGTCACGGTGACGTTATCCTCCTGGATCATTGACAAGATGCAGAAAAAAGAGAATAAGGGGATGCAATGAAGGGGCAGCGCCCCTTCATTTTTTGAATTGTATCGACCAGCTTGGCTGGTCGGGCGGGGATTTTGGCGGCGCATAATTCTGTTTTGCAGAGCCAAACATTTATCAGCCTCCTGGAAAAAGTGGCGCAGGCACTTTGGCGACACATAAAAATGAAAAGCCCCGCATTATGCGGGGCTTTTAACGTCATTCCAATGGACGTGGCTTACTGGGCGGCAGCCTTGTTCATGCTGCGGGCCAGACGGGCCTTCTTGCGGTTGGCGGCATTCTTATGAATGATGCCCTTGGAGACCGCTTTATCAATAGCGGAGGTGGTCGCGCTCAACTGCGCACCAGCGGCGCTAGCGTCAGCGGCCATCGCAGCCTGGAACTTCTTAATGGAAGTCTTCACACCGGTCTTAATGATACGGTTGCGGAGATTCTTCTTTTCGGAAACCTTGACGCGCTTGATAGCAGACTTAATGTTCGGCAACTCGGTTCACCTCCTCAGAATAGGCTTAAATCAGCAAGGGTTATTGTAGCATGGTTTTCCCGAAAATGCAATAGCTTATTTAGGATTTTTCTTTAATTCTTGCGTATTTAAAGGCGCTAAAAGGGTTTTCTTAGTACGAGCGGGGGCGAGCGGGGAGTTCCTTTTCTCAAAGAACTCCCTGCTTTCACTATAGGGGCGCAACGGTTGGCCTGCCTGGTCCCTGCCGGTGAACGCGGTAGAAGCCGATGAGATTTGTGGTCCGGGTTCTGTTATAGAGGTCTTTTACAGCGGCCTGGTCGCCTATTTCAAACCGAACAGACAGACCGCAGCCGATGGAAACATCCCGAGGCGTGGTGATCACGCTGGCTTTGAGCCCGGCCTTTTTAAGGGCCGATTCAAAGCGCAGCACCTGTTGACGGGAGCGAAAAGCGGCAATGCCGAAAATTTCATCCATAGCGTTCAGTTCCTCCTTCCCCTCTCATATAGTATACCGGCCAGGCCCTGCGGGTGCAGCCTGGTGGAATAACCAAGGAAGAAGGAACGTTATGATCTATCTTGACAATGCGGCCACCAGCTATCCCAAGCCGCCTCAGGTGATCCGCGCCGTGCAAGGAACCATGGAAAAGCTGGGCGGAAATC
>JAFUPO010000348.1 GCA_017481185.1 Clostridia bacterium
ACGGCCAGTGGTATCTGCGCGCCTACGATCATTCAGGGGAGCCGCTGGGAAGCCATCGTTCCAGCGCCTGCCAAATTGACAACCTTTCTCAAAGCTGGGCAGTGCTGGCCGGTATGCCCAAGGAGCGGGCATCCCAGGGCCTCGAGTCAGCCTATCATCGCCTTTTCGATGCAGACCTGGGCGTTATGCGGTTGCTGGATCCCCCCTTCTCTCCACCGGATAAAGCGGGCTATATCGCCGGTTATCTGCCAGGAGTTCGCGAAAACGGCGGGCAATATACCCACGCGGTGCCGTGGGTTATCTGGGCCATGGTTGAACTAGGATGGACCGAGCGGGCTTGGCAGCTTGCCTTGGCGCTTTTGCCGATTAACCATGCCAGAACAATCGAGCAGGCGCAGCGCTATCGGGTGGAACCCTATGTAACTGCCGGAGACATATACATGAATCCTCAGCAGCTGGGGCGCGGCGGGTGGACCTTTTATACTGGCAGCGCCGCATGGCTTTACACGGTGGTTCTTGAAAAGCTTTTGGGCTTTGAGCGCCGCGGAAATCGGTTGCGGCTCAAGCCCAAACTGCCGGATCATTGGAACAGCTTTTCAATTACCTATCAGTGGGGCAGTTCAACCTACCATCTTACTGCCTCCCGAGACGAAGAGGCCGTTACCCTGGACGGGCAACCA
The DNA here is from genome assembly GCA_017481185.1 of Clostridia bacterium. Next base: position 681 of record JAFUPO010000348.1, read on the forward strand.
ACAGCGGATGGCTGGATCATTCTCTCTGATGACGGAAGGATCCACCAAGCCCAGTTCAGGATCCTTTAAGCTACCGCAAACCAGGGCTCCTGCCTTTTCACGAGCCCTGGTTTGTGGTATAATTCATTTGTAAACCTTTCCAAGGAGGATGCTATGTTTGATTTAGCGATAATCGGCGCGGGGCCCGCAGGGCTGTCGGCAGCTATCACTGCGAGGATGCGCAATCTTTCTTGTGTGGTAACCGGTGCAGACAATCGCTCCGGGTGGCTTCTTAAGGCTCACCGCCTTGACAATTATCCCGGTATGCCCCGGGTTAGCGGCCAGGATTTGCTGAACGTATTCACCCAACAGGCTAAGGATCTGGGTGCTGAGTTCGTATCGGGCGTTGTGCGGCAAGTTATGCCTACAGGCAAGCACTTTATGCTGCTGTGCGAAAGTGAATTAATCGAAGCCCGCAGTGTGATCTTGGCCATGGGGGCAGCCCGGCCCAAGCCCTTGCCCGGCGAGGCTGAGAACCTGGGCACGGGTGTCAGCTATTGCGCCACCTGCGACGGTATGTTTTTTAAGGGAAAGCAAGTAGCCGTTCTCTCCGCTTCTGCGCAGGGTGGCCATGAGGCAGGTTTTCTGGCAGGGCTGGCGGCTCAGGTGGATTATTACGCGCTTAAAAGCCATGAAACCGACGCGCTGGATGATCGAATCGCCGTCAAAAGCCTCTCCCCTGCCGCCATCGAACGCCGTGACGGCCGGATGGTTCTCCACTGCAAAGCTGGTGAAGAACGCGCCTATGACGGCATCTTCGTTTTCAGGCCCGCTGTGGCGATGGATCAGCTTTTACCCACATTGCAGATGGACGGCGCATTTGTGACCGTTGATCGCCGTATGGCCACCAACCTTCCCGGCATTTTTGCCTGTGGCGACGTCACCGGGCAGCCATTGCAGGTAGCCAAAGCTGTAGGCGAAGGCAATGTTGCCGCCATTTCCTGCGCCGATTACCTAGCTGGGGAAGAAAAGAGCTAACACCATCGTTGTGTATATGACCCGGTGGCTATTCAAACCGATCCATGCTCAGGAGGTACTTATGAAAAAGCTTCTTACTCTCATAATGGCAATGATCCTTTGTTTGCCTACCTTGGTTTGTGCTGCTCCGCTGCAGCTTCAGGAGGATTTGGCCGGCCAGGTGATCTACCCCGAGGGCGCATCGCAGGCAGAGGCCGTTTTTACCTTTACCTATGCTTACCCTCAATTTCAAGCTGAATACGATAGCGATGAATCCATCAACGATGATTTCGCTTATATGCACAGCGATATGCTGAATTTTACTGCGCCGCTTCTGTACCAGGCGGCTTTGGATACGGCGGATGCGGTAACCAGCAACACCGTTTCCTACCAGATTACCCGAAACGACGACGAGTACCTAAGCGTTTTGTTCTATCAGGAGCAAATGGCTGGCGCCTCTCCCTATGAAACCTGGACGGCGTACGTGTATGCCCGCCAGGGGGACGCTGCCGGAAAGATCGTGACCCTTCCCGAGATTCTGGGCACGCAGGATCCGCTTGAAGAGGATGAAAAGGTGATCGAACGAGCCTGCCGCAAGGCGAATGAGATGGTTTGCACACTGGTTTGGGAGATCATTGAGGAACAGATGGATGCTGGAGAAGGCAGCTACTATGAAGGCCTTACCCCTGAGGATCTTGCCGCGGAGTTCTATCCTGAGTCAGACTTCTATCTGGATGGCGACGGCAATTTGATCTTCTTTATTCAGCCGGGTATGATCGCTAGCGAAGCCGCCGGGCATTTGGTCTTTCCCTTCTCGCTGGAAGAGCTGCTAAACGAACTCTAATCATCTCTTCTTGGCTCCAAATGCCAGCGTTATTCGCTGCTTCACTTCGTATGCATTAAGTTTTAAGACAGCCATTGCAACAATCTCCTTTTGTTTTCATCATTGAAGCGATCCGTTTGCCTTTTGATGAAAACAAAAGGAGGTTGTTTTTTTATCAGGCATCGCTTCATAAAACGGTCGATGCAGAGGTTCTCTCCTTATGCAAAATTGCCGCAGCTTGCTTGAAGCTGCGGCAATCGGGCAATCGAATGGAGGTTTTAGATCTTTCCAGCGTAGTGACAGGCGCAGGTATGGTTGATACC
>JAFUPO010000349.1 GCA_017481185.1 Clostridia bacterium
AAGCAAACCTGCACATTTTCTGTTTTCATGCCCGCGGGCAGAAATAAATCATAGGTTTTACTATTCTGTCTGAACCACTGCACAGCTGTTGCAGATTTTCCTTCACCGCCTGGTGACTGCACATAAAAATCGGTCAGCTCCGCCGCCTGCACTGTTAAAGGCATGATCCAAAAGAGCAGCCACACCCCTAAAGCCACAATGCTCTTGCGCACAAAATTCCCTCCTTTTATTTTCATTTCTTATTTTATGATTCATTATTGGCACAATCAAGCGCCCAAAGGATCAAAAAAATAAAATATTTGTAAATTCTTTGCCAAACCTAAAAAATCAGCCCGGATGTCATGCATCCAGGCTGATTAATTTTAATTCTCAGGCCCAGGCGTCGCTATTTCCTGAGGCGTTGGTACTGGGGTTGGGGTGGGATTGACCTCCGCCAACACAGCCTTCCAGGTCTGATCACCGACTCGGCCATCCACCTTCAGTCCCTTATCCTGTTGGAAAGCCTTCACAGCTTCCTCGGTTCCCTCATAAAAACCGCCGGTAACGGAGCCGTTGTAATAGCCCAAACGCTTCAAAGCTGTCTGGAGCCAGTACACATCCTCGCCCTCGGAGCCTTCCGACACGCCGCGAGAATAGGAATATATTTCCTTTCCTGTAAATACAGGCGTCGGCGTTGGCGCCGGCGTTGTCTTAGGCAGCATCCGTGAGCGATCCAATGCCGGGGGCTTCAAGGATTTCGTCAATTCCGGATCCAATGGCAAATCCTCGCGGATGGTAACCACCGTGCCCTCGCCTACATTGTCGTAAATCCATTTAGCATCGCTTACCAGCAGACGAATGCAGCCATGGGAGGCGCGCTTGCCCAGCGCATTGTACGACTTGATGGACAGATCCATGGTATCAACGGAGTTATAGATTACCGAATGGAAAGCGATGGAGCTGTTGATACGGGTCCAGTATTGAGCGTGAGAACCCCATTTAGGAAAATAACACCACCGGGCCGTGCGGCCGTTAAGCACCCAATCACCCACATCGCTGGGGTTGCTCTTAGTACCGGTGGAACAAATCATCTGGCGCACCAGCACTGTGTGCTCCTTGTTTTCGTCTAAGCCATAGACCTTGACCACCTGGTTGGCAACGTCAACCGTGATGGCGTAATCCGGGGGCGGCGTGGGCCGGGGCGTTGCATTAACGGGTACAACATCATCCTGATTGAACATGGCGTTCCAGGTATTCTCGCCAGTGACCCCGTCGACCTTCATGCCGTTGTATTCCTGAAACTCTTTCACAGCCGCCTGGGTTTGATTCATGTAGTTGCCCGTAATGGGGCCGTCAAAGAAGCCTAGATCCTTTAGGCGCTGCTGCACCAGTTTGACCTCTTTGCCAGTGGAGCCCCGCTTCAACTTCTTCGTATACTTTTGCGGCTGTGCGGCAACCGTTCCGTCCTGAGTGTAGGTCACGTTGGGCGTAGGCGCCGGCGTTGGCACATCCTTGGCAATGGCATCCTCTGCAAAGAGCGCCTCCTGAGTATCAATGTCCGCCTTGCCCGTAGGCTCTAGCCCGCTGCGCTCCTGAAAGGTTTTGATGCCGCTGGTGGTTCCCTCCAGATAGTTGCCTGAGATCTTGCCGTTGTAATACTTCAGCTCCTTTAATCGCTGCTGAAGTCGCTTAACATCCTCGCCTGAATCATTGCGTTTAAGCGCCCGATACTTGGCTTCATACATAAGGGCT
>JAFUPO010000350.1 GCA_017481185.1 Clostridia bacterium
GACCTTTCCGATACGGAAATGACCGGCAAGGAATATGAGCGCCTCCTAGGCCTTGCCAACATCACCGTGAACAAGAACACCGTGCCCAACGAAAAGCGCAGCCCCTTTGTGACCAGCGGCATCCGCGTGGGCACTCCTGCGGTCACCACCCGGGGCCTGAAGGAAACGGAGATGGCGCAAATCGCCCAGTGGATGGTGCGAATCCTCCGCGAAGGAGAAGCAGCCTGCGAGCCCGTAAAGGCTCAGGTCGAAGCCCTGATGAAGAACTACCCGCTCTATGTGTAAAGCTGCCATGCGCCTGTTCTGCATTTTTTTGCAAAAAGTGCTTGACAGGGCTTTGAAGCTATGGTATATGTATACATGAAAATTGAATCGCTCTTAGGATAGAGGCGCGGAATTCATCAGTACCTGTGGGCAAGGCCAGGCAGCCGCTCAAAGGGAAAGGGGAGGCCGCCGAAGCGGATGTCAGCTGCCTGGCTACATCTGGCTGGGCCGTCAGGAAATACCTGCCGGACTGTCACAAGTTTTGTGAAGCGCTATCAATGGCAGAGGAATCATTTTATTCCGCCTTCCTTTGGATCGCTAAGCAAAGCGATCCAATTTTTTATCATCGGCGATAAGCCAAATATCAAAACGGAAGGCGGTATCCCTATGACTCGTTTGATGACTTTGGTTCTGGCTCTGGTGCTTTCTCTGTCCCTGTGTGTGCCTGCTGTGGCTGAGCAGACCGTTCCTACCGGCGTGGAAGACGGCGTTCTGACTATCGCTATGGAGTGCGGTTATGCTCCTTATAACTGGATTCAGGGCGACGATTCCAATGGCGCTGTGCCCGTTGCCAATGTGCCTGGCCAGTATGCCAACGGCTATGACGTGATGATCGCCAAGAAGCTGTGCGAAGCCAATAACTGGAAGCTGGAGATTCTCCAGTCTGACTGGGATTCTCTGGTGCCCGGCGTGATGACCGGCACCATCGACGCCGTTATCGCCGGTCAGTCCATGACCGAAGAGCGCATGGAGCAGGTGGACTTCGCTGGCCCCTATTTCTACGCTTCCATCGTGTGCGTCACCAAGGAAGGCGGCAAGTTCGCCGAAGCCAAGGGCCTCAGCGACCTGGCTGGCGGCACCTGCACCGCTCAGATCGCTACTATTTGGTATGACAGCTGCCTGCCCCAGATTAAGGGCGCTTCCATTATGACGGCTGCCGAAACCGCTCCTGCCATGCTGATGGCTCTGGAGACTGATACCGTTGATTACATCTGCACCGATATGCCCACCGCTCTGGGCGCCTGCGCTGCTTATCCCGGCATGAAGATTCTGGACTTCTCCCAGGGCGATGATGATTTCCAGGTTTCCGAAGGCGAGATCAACATCGGCATCTCCATGATGAAGGGCAACACTTATCTGAAGGATGCCATGAACAATGTGCTGTCCCAGATGATCGCTGACGACTTCAACGCCCTGATGGCTCAGGCGATCGAAGTTCAGCCCATGAATCAGTAACGGGAAGCAATGTTCGCCGCCCGCGCTGCCTTTGACAGCGCGGGCGACCGTGCGTTTAAATAAGATCGTTTAGGAGATAATCATGGATCGTTTTGTTCAGCTTGCCAAGGATATTGAAAAGCTCTGGGGCAATTACAGCGGCGTTTACCTCTCCGGTATTCAGAACACGCTGATCCTCGCCCTGACGGCTACGGCCATCGGCTGCATCATCGGCTTTGTGTGCGGCGTGCTCAATACTATTCCCTATACCAAGCAGGATAGCCTCCTTAAGCGCTTCGTGCTCAAAGCTATTCGCATCATTGTGCGCGTTTATGTGGAAGTGTTCCGCGGTACGCCCATGGTGCTCCAAGCAGTGTTTCTGTACTATGGCTTGCCATACTTTACCAGCAATGCGGTGCGCTTTACGGATATTTGGGTAGCCGCCATCGTGGTGGTTTCCATCAACACCGGCGCATATATGGCTGAATCCGTCCGCGGCGGCATCATCTCCATCGATCCTGGCCAAACGGAAGGGGCTAAGGCCATTGGCATGAACCACTTCCAGACCATGACTAGCGTGATCCTGCCCCAGGCGCTGCGAAATATCATGCCTCAAATTGGCAATAACTTCATCATCAACGTGAAGGATACCTCTGTGATGTTCATCATCGGCTTCCCTGATTTCTTTGCCGCTCACCGCTCTGCGGTCGGCGCCAGCTATCTGTATTTCCCCTCTGCGGCGGTTGAAATGATCGGTTATTTGACCATGACACTGATCGCCTCCTTCCTCCTGCGCTGGGTAGAGAAGAAGATGGACGGCTCCAGCAGCTATGAACTGGTGCAGGCCGATCCATTGGTCATGACCGCCGGCACCTACAGCATCTCCGGCAAGGGCGGCAGCTTGGAGGAGCAGTCCAAAGAATTCAAAGGCATGAACGAAAGGAGCGGGAACTGATATGAGTGAGACCATTCTGCAGATCAGGCATCTTTCCAAGGCCTTTGGTGCAAACGTTGTTTTAAAAGACATTGACTTTAATGTCAACAAGGGCGACGTGACCACGGTTATCGGCCCTTCCGGCTCCGGCAAGTCCACCTTGCTGCGCTGCATCAATCTGCTTGAGCAGCCCACCGGCGGCGAGATTATTTATCAGGGAAAAAATATGGCGGCAGCCCGGGTTAATGCGGCCGCTTATCGGGCAAGGGTTGGTATGGTGTTTCAGTCTTTCAACCTGTTCAACAACATGACCGTGCTGGAAAACTGCATGGTGGGCCAGATGAAGGTGCTCA
>JAFUPO010000351.1 GCA_017481185.1 Clostridia bacterium
CCCGGCCACCAAACGGTGCACCTGGTCCTGGGTTTTGCCGCAGAAAGAGCACTTGTGCGCCTTTTGTACCTGGCGGGGAGGGAATTCGTCGTTAGCCATGCTTTACCTCGTGTAAGCTTATTTCTTGTTCCGGGGCTGATAGATCTCGTCAATGATGCCGTACTTGAGCGCTTCTTCAGCGCTCATGAAATAATCGCGCTCCACATCCTGCTGAACCTTTTCAAGGGGCTGGCCGGACATTTCAGCCATCATTTCCGTCATCTTTTTCTTGGTCTTCAAGAGCCACTCCGCCCGGATGGCCACATCGGTAGCCTGGCCCTCAGCGCCGCCCAGAGGCTGATGGATCATCACCTCGGAGTTGGGCAGCGCCAGGCGCTTGCCCTTTTCACCGGCCATGAGCAGGAAAGCGCCCATGGAAGCAGCCATGCCGATGCACACAGTGCGCACAGGGCACTTGATATAGTTCATGGTATCATAGATAGCCATGCCGGCAGTCACCGAGCCGCCGGGGCTGTTGATGTACAAAGACACATCCGCATCCGGGTTTTCCATCTCCAGAAAAAGGAGCTGGGCTACCACCAGGTTGGCCACATGATCGTCAATGGGGCCGCCCAGGAAAACAATGCGGTCCTTAAGCAGGCGGGAGTAAATATCAAAGGAGCGTTCGCCCCGGCTGGTTTGCTCCACAACCATAGGGATCAGACTCATAGATTTTCATCCTCTCTTTTCCAAGGCGCTTGGGATAAAAAGCAACGAGGATGCGCCGCTCCTCTAGCATATGACCCGCAGGCGTTAATTATGCCTGCACGGCCAGGAAACAGCGCATCCTCGACATGAATTAGGCTTCTTCTTCCGCCTTGGGTTCTTCGGTCTTCGTTTCGGCCTTCTTAGCGCGAGGCTTACGAGCCTTGGGGGCCTTCTTTTCTTCTTCCTTAGCGGCGGGCTTTACGATCACAGCGCCAGCCTTCATCAGGTCGATAGCCTTCTGGATGGCAGCGCTCTCGGTGAGGTACTCACGCTGCTCTGCGTTCAGGTTCTTTTCGAAGGTCTCCACATCCTGGCCCACATATTCAGCCTGCTGTGCGATCTGAGCCTTGACATCTTCCTCAGAGGGAGTTACAGCCTCAGCCTTGCAGATAGCCTCCAGCACCAGCTGGGTCTTGACGCGGTTGGCAGCCTCGCCCTTGTACATTTCGCGCATCTGTTCAACGGTCTGGCCGGTGTACTTGAGGTAATCTTCCATCTTCAGGCCCTGGTAAGCCATGCGCATCTGCATTTCCCGCAGCATGGAGGTCACCTGCTCCTCAACCATGGCGTTGGGGATTTCCACGGTGGCGTTCTCCACAGCCTTGGCAACCAGAGCGTTTTCAATGGCGATCTCGTTGTTCTTCTTAACGTTCTCCTCGAGCTTGGCCTTCACGTCAGCCTTGTACTCGTCGAAGGTGTTGAAGTCGGAAACGTCCATAGCGAAATCATCATCCAGCTCAGGCAGCTCCTTCACCTGGATGCCGTTGACCTTCACATGGAACACGGCGGCTTTGCCGGCCAGGTTGTCGGCGTGGTATTGCTCGGGGAAGGTCACGTTCAGATCCTTCTCCTCGCCGATGGCTATGCCAACCATCTGCTCTTCAAAGCCGGGGATGAACTGGTTGGAGCCGATCTGCAGGGTCTGGCCCTGAGCGGTGCCGCCGTCAAAGGCAACGCCGTCAACGGTGCCGGCATAGTCCAGGTTCACAATGTCGCCCTGGGCCACAGCACGGTCGTCCACATCCACCATACGGCTGGTGCGCTCACGATCCTGCTCGATGCGAGAGGTCACCTGCTCCTCGGTCACTTCCTGATCCTCGTGCTCAATGGTCAGGGCCTTGTACTCGCCAAGCGCCACATCGGGCTTCACGAACACTTCCACCGTGAACTTCAGATCCTTGCCGGTGCCGATCTCCTCAACGTCAACATCGGGGCGATCCACGGGCTCCAGAGCGTACTCAGCCACAGCAGCCTCGTAAGCATCAGGGAACAGAATCTCGAAAGCGTCGTCATAGAACACGGCTTCGCCGTACATATTCTCGATCATCTTGCGGGGGGCACGGCCGCGGCGGAAGCCGGGGATATTCACCTTACCGCGCATCTTGAGGTAAGCCTTCTGCATGGCCTCTTCAAAGGCAGCAGCGTCAATGGTAAAGGCCAGCTTGGCCTTGTTGCTGGACAGCTTTTCATAGGTATAAGTCATGGGTTCAACATCCTCCCTGGCAATCAATCGGGCCCTTGGCCCTGGGTGTGCCTTGCGCAACACGCCATCTGATAATATACCACACATTTTAAGCCTGTGCAAGCCTCGAAGCCATATATTTCTTAGGTTTCACGCACAAAAAACCGGCCTTCCCCAAGGAAAGCCGGCGTGATTGTGACTTAATCAGCCATCGTGGCCAAATCAGACGTACCGATGCCCAGAATCTCGGCAGTTTTGCGAGCATTGAGGTTCTTGGCCTTTTGCTTGGCATTCTTGCCCAATTTGGAGATCTGCTTGCCCATGAACACCATGCAGGCGGTGTCGCCGCCATCCAGGTTGAAGCCCACGGTGCAGCCCTTCTCCAACAGCTTGTTGGCCAGCCAGGAAACCCCCGCGCCCTTGGCCTGGGTGTGGCGGCCCTCCAGCATCATGAGGAAATAATGACCCGGCTCCACCATGCCCACCGCCGTTCGGGGAGCGGAGGAGGTGCCGTACTTTTTGAGGCCCTTTTCATTCAGCTCCCCATCCCTAATCAGGTAGGGGCCAAAGGCCAGCACATCGTATGCGCCCATTTCCAGATAATCCTTAGCCTTAAGCTCATTGGAAAGGAACACCTTCATATCCCCATCCGGTAAAAGGGCCAGGGTATCCAGGTTAGGAAAGCCGTTGGCAAAATTGGCCTTTGTGCGCTCGGAAAGGATCTCTCCATCCCGGATGATCACGCCCATGCGCGTCTTCTGCTGATAGCGCAATTGGGCAAAATCGGAGTTAACGGCCACCACGACGCCATGCTTTTTGGAGATGTTCTTGGGATAGTCGGCGCTGGTCATCCGCTTGTCAGGGTTATTGGCGATCATGTGGAAGTTTTCGCCCTCAGCTGCCCAAACCTCTGCCACATACCAGGTCTGTTTGGCTTCCTTGTCGTAATAGCGGAAGATCTCCACCCGCAGGGTATCGCTGGCGTAGCGCCACACGCCATTATCCGGATCCTCGAAAAGGAACTCGCCCTCGCCATCCAGGAAGCCCGCCTCATTCAGTTCGGGAAAAGCGCCTTCTTGCTCCTCGGCCAGCACACCGAAGGCGGAAAGCAGCATCAGCATCGCCAGGAAAAGGGCCGTCAGCCTCTTCATACGCTCACTCTCCTATATTCTCAAAAAAGTCGTTTTTCAGTTCATCCAAGCCAACGGTGGTATGGGCCAGGCCATACTTGCTGTTGTCGAACCAGCCGCTGTCCTTCACTTCAAAAACGTATTTCTTGCCCCGGTATTTCACCGAGCCGCCCTGCTGGGACTTGTGGAACTTGAAGGCCTCCTTGGCCACCTGCAAAGCAGTTTTGCCCTCAAAGGCGTCCAGGGGCTGCCGCCAATCCATCTGCATCTGATTCTCGCCATACAGATGCAGGTAGAGCTTTTTCACCGTCCAGGGGGTCTCCCCTTCCTGGGCGGCCTTCACCGCCACCTGCGCGGCATCGGCACAGAGGCGATGGGCGCCGTGGCCATACTCGCCGTTCACATCGTGGGTGACCATCACCTCGGGCTGATAGGTTTGGATCACCTGGGTCACAAAGGCCTGGCTTTCTTCCTCACCCCACAAGTCATAGGCCGCCTTGAGCTTGTTGGTGTACTTATCTTTGAACTCGCCCAGCACCGGGTAGGTGCGCAAGCCCGCGTGCCACAGGCCGTTGAGCAGCTCCGTGCGCCGCAGGTCGCTGGCGTAGGTCATATAGCAGACCACCACGTTCTTCTTCAGTTCCCCTGCATAATAGGGGATGGTGCCGCCCATGAAGATGTATTCATCATCAGGGTGGGCTGAGAGCAAAAGCAGGTCAGCCTTTTCAGGGGTGGGCTCCCATACCTGAATATCCTCCGGCAGCTCGCCTTCGCCCAGAACAGTCAACTCGGCAATCTTTAAGCTTACCTTTTCAGTGCTGGGAATGGTGATGCGAAAGCGCTCCAGCCCCGGCACTTCTATGTACTCATGGGCAAAGGGCTTTTCGCCGCCCTTTTTCACGGTGAGCCAAGAATCCGTTTCCTCAACGTATTTCTGCAATTCCCAGGCAGGGGGCGTGGATTGGGGCCAGCGGATGAACAGACCATAACAGGGCTGGCCCTCAGGGGTCTTTACCTGTACATAGGGATCCACCTGCTTCAAAGTGCTGAAGGGCTTGGTATAGCTGCCGTCATACAGCCGCTGCTTTTTGGATCCAGAGGAGATCTTATAACCGCACTTCTTGCTCAGATCCTTGGCTGTTTCCGCCTGGGCAGGCAGGAGCACCAGCAGGCTCAAAAGAATCATCAGCAGACCCAAAGCAAGCTTTTTCGTATTCATCGCGCTTCATCCTTACCAAATAATCTTATAGATCATAGCATCTTTGTATGTATTCGTCAAACTTAGTTCCCTACCAGTTCGCTGATACCAACCCCCAGTATCCCCGACAAATTGCGAATGTTGGCCTTAGCCCCAAACTTACCGGTGGTGTTGATCTTCTCGCCCATAAATACCAGGGCTGCTGTCTGGCCCCCTTCCAGGTTCAGGGCTTCCACAGCGCCCAGCTGCTTCATTTTGTCAGCCAGCCACTCCAGGCCCGTGCCTTTTGATTTGTTGTGCCGCCCCTCCACCACCACGCAAACGTAGTGGTAGGGCTCGATCATGCCAAAGGCCACCCGCGGCTCCTTGTTTTTGTAGCGGCCCTCCAAATTAGGATTGATCTCCCCTCCGCGAACCAGATAGGGGCCAAAGGAGCAGGCGTGAACAGCGCCCATCTCAAGGTATTCTTCAGCGGTGTGCTCCTTGCTTTGATAAACGCCCAGCCGGCCATCCTCATAGATCGCCATCACATCCAGATTAGGCAGGGTGGTTTTGCCGCTCTTGTAGGTCTTTTTGTAAAGGATCTTGCCATCTCGAATGGTGATGCCGGGGGTTTCGCCATTGTAGATGCGGTCGCCAAAGTAATCATCGTTAACTGCAAAGACCAATTGATTCTTCTGGGCGATGCGCTCAGGGTTCTGGAACTTGCTCCCCGGCTTTTTGGGATTGGAGCTGATCGCCATCAACGGGCTCTGGGGGGAACACACCAAATCGCACTCATACCAGATCAGCTTGGCCTGGGCATCCTCCCGGCGATGGATTGTCACCTGAAAATCTTTGGCCGTAAAGGACCACAGGCCATTTGCATCGTCTGCCACAATTACATCCTCAACCGCGGCCGCTTCCTGAGCGGCTGGCTGAGTCGCCCCCTCATCAACAACCATGTATTCGGCTGCCGCGCCTTCCAGCAAGCACAAAAGGGTCAACAGTAGCGCCACGCACCTTTTGAACATCTTCTTCATCTCCTGCATATCTGACGAATCAACGGCTCAGTTCCGTCCCTAAAAAATGACAAAACGGCAAAAACCCTTCCCGTTTTAGACGGAAAGGGTCTTAACCTTAGTTTTCTTCCGGGCCCATCATGCGATGAAGCACATCCTGATAGGCCTGTTCCACATTGCCCAGGTCATGCCGAAAACGATCAATATCCAAGGGTTCCATCGTGCGCGAATCCCAGAAACGGCAGGAATCCGGCGAGATCTCGTCTGCCAGAAGGATCTTGCCCTCAAAGCGGCCAAACTCCAGTTTGAAGTCGATCAATTCAATATTGATCTCCTTTAAAAAAGCGGACAAAATATCATTGACCCGCCGGGCCTGAGCCTTCATAAAATTCATTTCATCAATGGTCGCCAAGCCCATAGCCACCACATGGCTGTTATTGATCAGCGACTCATCCATATCTCCATCTTTGAGCACCACTTCCACCACAGGGGACGCCAAGCGCGTTCCCTCTGGGAAACGGATTCGCTGCGCCAAGCTGCCCGCCACAATATTGCGCACCTTAAACGCCATGGGAATAATCTGTACTCGCTTCACCAGAGACTGCCGGGCATCCAGCGTCCTTACAAAATGGTTTTCAATTCCTGAATCCTTAAGCAGGGTAAATAAATGACGACAAATAGCATTATTGATTTCGCCCTTGCCCAGAATTCGGCCTCGTTTAAGGCCGTGAAACGCCGTTGCCTCGTCCTTGAAATAAACTACTGCCAGGTTCGGGTCATCCGTCGCATAAACACGCTTGCCCTTGCCTTCGCTGATAAGTTCACGAATCTCCATCCGGCTGCTCCCTTCCTCCCCTGAGATTTTTATAGTATAGCAAAGAGCGGCCTCAGCTTCAAGCCATTGAAAAAAGGCTTATGGAAACTGCTCATCCATTTCCTTCATTTTTTGTCGATTTAGTCCTCAGGTACAAAAAATGCCAACAATCTTCCAGTTCGAAAAGAAATCGTTCCCTCCTTGGAGCTAACGCCATTGCTGACCCCTAGAGGAAAATTCGCCTCTAGCACAGCCTCCTCAAGGGGATAGATCATGCCCCTCAAGGTCAGCCCCGTTACCACGGGGGTATAGGCGAACAGGGAAACCTTTTCGCCTTTTCGGCAGGGAAAGCGATACTCCCCCGGCTCCAGAAGCCGAGCCATAGAATTTTGCCCCGTGAGCGTTACCGCAATACCCTGTTCAAGGCCGTAAGCCATGGCCTGAATATTGGCATAGGTGTGATCCAGCCTGCCGCCCAGCCCGCCCAGCACAACAAACTCTGTCACTCCCATGGCCATACCTTCCTGGAGGCAGAGAATGGTATCTGTTTCATCCTTCATCACAGGGTAGCGCGAAACTGGGCAGCAGACCTGCTCATCCGCCGAACGGGAGTCCATATCCCCGATGAGCCGATCTGGCTTAAGCCCTAAAGCAAGCGATGCCTCATAGCCGCCATCAGCGCAGAGCACCAAATCCCCTGCCTGGGCCCAGCGAAGATCCTGCTGGCTGGCCAGGGGCGTCACAATCAAGGCACGCATCTTATCCCTCCAACATCAAGAAAAGCCATTCCCCGGCGTAGTTCACCAGGGAATGGCTGTGATAGCGTTTAAAACTTATTCTTCAACGTTAGCTTCTTCGGCCAGATCATCGCCAGCGACCACTTCAAACTCAGCTTCGCCAGGGATCTCCTCAGAGTAGTTGAAGGCTTCGTCTTCCAGCACCTCACGGATGGACAGGCCGATCCGCTTGGCGGAGGGATCCACGCTCAGCACCTTCACGCGCACCACGTCGCCAACGTTCACG
>JAFUPO010000352.1 GCA_017481185.1 Clostridia bacterium
AAATCCAGGCCCTTATCCATCATCAGGCGGCGGCAGCGGCTGCGCAAGTGAGACGGCTTGATGCCGGAGTTATCGTCAATATACAGGGGCGCCTTGGCCATGGGCCCCAGCACTCGGGCCAACTTCATCCAGTCGCCATCGGAAAGGGTGCCGGAGCGCACCTTTTGCATATCCACCCGGGCCTCAGAGCAAAGCATACGCATGGCTATCTGCTCACGGGGCATTTCCAGGCTAAACACGGCGGTGGATTTTCCCGCTTTCAAGGCCGCGTGCTGGCAGATGTTCATGGCAAAGGAGGTTTTACCCATGGAGGGGCGGGCGCCGACCAGAACCAGTTCGCCCGCATGAAGGCCGGTGGTCAAATTATCCAGATCAATAAACCCGGTGGGCACGCCTGCAATGCGGCCCTTTAATTTGGCCAGCTCCTCAATCTTCTCATAGGTGATGGTGAGCACATCCTTCACATGAACCAGGGATTCCCCGGCGGAACGGCGCATCACAATATCAAAAATAGCCTTTTCCGCGTGGTTAAGGGTCTCCTGCAAAGGATTCTGCTGAGTATAGCACTCAGAGGAAATGGCCTGGGCCGCCTGAATGAGCCGCCTGAGGGTGGACTTTTCTGATACCAGCGTAATATAAGCCTTCACATTAGCAGTGGTAGGCACGTAGGATACCAAATCCATCAGATAGGCTGTGCCTCCCACGCCCTCCAGGGTGCCCCGGCGGCTCAATTCTGCGTCCACTGTGACCAAATCCACCGGCATCCCCTGGCTGTTCAGGGCTTTCATAGCATCAAAAATCTCCTGATGGCCGGGAGTATAAAAATCCTCCTTGACCAACAGTTCTGCCGCCTGGCCCACGGCCTGGGCATCCTGCATCATGGCCCCCAGTACCGAGCGCTCCGCCTCCTGGCTGTTAGGCGGTACCACGCCCCGGGGGATCACCGTTTCCTGCCGCTGTTCCATACGTTACTTTCCCTGGGCCTGGACCTTGACCACCATGGGGGTGGTAATGCCCGCGTAAACCCACACGCTGATGTTCACATCACCCACCTGGCGGATAGGATCGCCCAATTCAATCTTGCGTTTATCTACCTTGATGCCGTGCTGCTTTTCCAGCTCATCGGCAACCTCCTGGGCGGTGATGGAGCCATAGAGGCGGCCGGTTTCGCCGCACTTGGCGTTAATCACGATCACCTTATTGCGCAGGGCCTTGGCCTTTTCCATGGCAGCCTCGCGGCGCTCCTGCTCGCGCTTTTCCTCAGCGGCGCGCTTGCGCTCCACTTCCTTCACAGCCCCTTCCTTGGCCTCAATAGCCATCTTACGGGGAAAGAGCATATTGCGGGCATAACCGTCGGACACGTTGACCACCTGGTCTTTTTTGCCGGTGCCCTTCACATCACAAAGCAGAATCACTTTCATCATTAAATCCTCCTTAATCTTCTTGTTTTTCACGAAGTTCCCGCTTGTCGGTCTGCTGGTCTAAAATGCCCAGCGCTACCAGCAGGAATGGAACAAACAAACCTACCATGACCACAAAGACCCGCCTGGAGGCAATGCTGCCGCCCATCCTTTTCTGCGCAAACTCCCAGTAGGCCGCTCCCTGAATCATATAGATCCACTGAAAGGCGCTGATCAGCAGACCGCCCCAGTACAGCTCCAGATAGCTTGAGGCAAACAGCTGAATTACATAGCCCAGCAAAAGCACGGCGGAGCCGCTGCCCATGCCTCGAGGCAGGTGCCATTTTTCAAACGCTGGCATAACCAGAGGGCTCTTGACCCCGCGGCGCTTCATGCGGCAAGCGGGCCAGCATACCCCCAGCAGGCCGCCCCCGGCAATAAAGGCCACGATCGCCCCTGCCCCCTGAGCGTACAAATACTGCTCCAGGCTCGTACGCAGGCTGGCAGCCAATTCATGGCGCAGGGCCGGGGTCATCAGGGGTGAAAGGCCTGCAAGCCCGTAGCTTTGCAGATAGGCGCTGGCTTGAGGCATCACGATCATATTCCCCGGCGCCGTAGCCAGCCCGCTTTGATAGGCCCGCCAAAGGATCTGATCCCCATTGGCCGAGGCGGAAATCACATCCACCACCCACTGGGCGCAACCGGTGAACAGGTTTTCCCCCACTACCGTGCGCAGGCCCATAAGCAGCAAGCATACTCCCAGAGCCATGGCAGCCCAGTGGGCTAGCAGAACCTTTTTAAAATCAGGCCCCTTACCGAAAGCCCACAGGGATACGCCGACCAACGCAAAGGCATAGCCCCCTGCGCTCAAATGCAGCCCCAAAGGAGCGCTCAGATTCGCCAGGCATATCTGCGGCAAGGCGATCCCTAAAAAGGCAGATGCCAGCCCAGCCATAGGCCAGGCCATCACGCCGATCAACGGCAGCGCCAGCACCCCGATCCCCGCAACCAACGGCTGAACCATACCGGCCCCTGCCAAAATGGCCATCAGGAACACGCTGATCATGGCGGCCTTTTGATCCTTGATCCAGGGATAGTCTTGCATGAAGCTGCTCCTTGTTTCTAACTGATCCATGCCAAGGGCAAAAAGCCCCTAGTTTGATGGATTCTATCATTGTAATGCAATTGGATTAAAAATGCAACTGTAGCCGCCGTGTTTTTCGCATGGCAAGCAGCGCTGCCGCCCATAATGAGAAACGAAAGGAGGGGTTTGATGAATCGCAAGCTTTGCGTCCTCATAAGCGCCGTTCTCTGGCTCACTGGCTGCGCCTCCCAGGCAGAGATTCCCGCCCCTGAACCCCAGGCCACGCCGGCTATTCCAGCCAAGCTTGAGCGGGATGAAAGCGGCCAGCCCCAGCTAACGGTATACATTGCAGAAGATGGGCAAACCCAGGCCATGGCCATGGAAAAGTACGTAGCCCGGGTGCTGGCCGGAGAGATGGATAACGACTGGCCTCTGGAGGCCCTGAAAGCCCAAGCGGTGCTGGCACGCACCTTCGTTTTAAAGTTTGCCTCCGAAAAGGAAAGCCGGTATGAGGGCGCAGATATTTCCACCGATATTTCCGAGGCCCAAGCTTATTCGGAGGAAAAGGTCAATGACCGCATCCTCCAGGCGGTGGAGGAAACCCGCGGGCAGGTGCTGTCCCATCAAGGGGAACTGCCCTATGCCTGGTTCCACGCCCATTCTGGCGGAACCACCGCCCGCGCCCAGGAGGGGCTGGGCTACACTCAGGATGAGCCGGGCTACACCCGCATCGCCAAGGGGCAGGAGAGCGCCGATGCGCCGGACGAGGCCAAGGTCTGGGAGGCCTCATTTTCTACCGAGGAGTTTCTGGCTGCCTGCCGCAAAATCGGCGCCGAAATCAGCAGCCTGTCCAGCCTATCCATCTCAGAATATGGTGAAAGCGGCCGGGCGCTGACCCTTTTGGCAGACGATGTGCCCATTAACGCAGCCGAGCTGCGCATCGCCCTGGGCTCCACCCGGATGCGCTCTACCCTGCTGACCCGGCTAAGCCTTCAAAACGGTCAGGTTCTAATGGCGGGCAAGGGCTATGGCCATGGGGTGGGGATGCCTCAGTGGGGCGCTTACGGCCTGGCTCAGCAGGGGCAGCCCTATGAAGCGATCATCAACGCCTACTTTCAGGCGGTGGATTTGGTAACTCTCTGGTAAAAGCTGTTTGCCATTTTCCCTCCCGTTGTGTAAAATAAAGGCAATATCATGGAGGGAGGCGGCCATATGGCTGATTTCATGCTATTCGGCGCGCAGCTTAAAACGATCCTGAAAAACAGGGGCGTTTCTGCCTCGCAGCTATCCCGGCTGATGGGTTTCAAAAGCAAAACCACCCTGTTCAGAGTGCTGAACGACGAGGTCACCTATGCCTCCCTGCAAAGCTTCTGGCGAAAAATGACCCAGCGTCAGCCCCTTCCCCTGACTCAGGAGGAATGGAGCCAGCTGGAACAAAGCCTCAACGTCAGCCGACAAGGGCTGGAGGCCTGCGCCCTTAATCAGGCCATGCATGAGCTTTTGCATCCCTCGCAGCAGCCCTTTGAAGATATTCCCGTGCGCTGCTTTGGCCAGGATGCTCCCAGGGTGCAAAGCTTGCGGGAGCTGATGCGTTTTTACCGTCAGAGTCCTCGGGTTCATATCACCCTTGTGAACTGCACCCAAAGCGATTTGCTTCGCTTAATCTGCCAGTCCCTTTCCCCTGAAAGTATGCAGATCCACCATTTGCTGAACCTGAACGATACTCTCCTAGATACGGTGCGCAGCATCGGCGCCTGCCTTCCTCTGCTCCCCTATGCCTGCTACACCCCTTATGCCCTTTCTGAGCCCCTGCGCTCCAGCGAGCTGTTTGTGATTTTTCACAACGGCGAAGGGCAGTGGGAAACCCATTATTTTCTTTTCACCGCTCAGGGGGAACTGTGCATGATGGCCAGCCGTGACAAGGATTTCCCTTCCTTCTGGAAGGCTGCCCTTCAAGATCCCCTGGTTCCCTTTTTGCAGCCGCTCAAGGTTGTTCTGGGGCCCTTAAGCGCACCCTCTGACTTTGTGGGGTTCATCCAGCGCTATTACGAGTTGGAAAAAGAGCGGGCGCTGTATTCCATCAAGCCGGATGTGCCGATCAATTTCATTCATCCCGATCTGCTGGTGGATGCCGTGCGAGAAGGCCTGAACAAAAATGGCGCCTCGCCAGTTGACGAAACCCTGATTTCAGATCTGTATGATATTCAGCTCAAACGCTGGCAGAATTTTTTTGAAAAGCGCAAGGTGACCCATGTCATCTTCTCCAAGGAGGCCATGATCCGCTTTGCCCGCACCGGCCGCCAAACGGATCACTTTTTTGTAATGCGCCCCTATACCGCCAAGGAGCGTGAGGCGATTTTGACCTTTTTGTGGGAGCAGGCTCAGAGCAATCCCTACTTTAACCTTTACTTTGCCCATGAAAACTGCGTTATTGAGGATCGGGAAATCAGCTGCTATGAAGGGGCGGGCACCGTTTTTCAGGATGCCAACACCTCCTATAATCAGGATCATCAGGAGGTTATGATCACGCACCCAGCCTTTGCCCAGCAGTTCAAACGCTACTTCATGAATGAACTGCTGGTAAACCATGTGCTTTCGCCCCGTGAGACGCAGCATTTGTGGGATTATCTAATCGCCCTGTGCCATAAGGGCTAAAACGCGAGGGAAAATATCCCTCGCGTCTTTTTTACTGTTTTCCCAAATAATACCCGCCAGGTTCACGCTCCAGGGGAAGCAGCTCCTCCCGGCGCTGCGCCTGGCTCTCTGCCATGGTCAGGCGACCTACGGAAACCTCATACGCCATTTTATCCAGCACCTGCCCGTCTGGCAGCTGTT
>JAFUPO010000353.1 GCA_017481185.1 Clostridia bacterium
ACCGTTACATCTACGAAAAGATCAAGCGCAACCCCATGGTGCTGCCCATTATCGTAGAAATTTGACGACCTGGAAAAAGCCCCCAAAGGGGTTTCTTTGGAGGGAGCGCGAGGGAACCTTTCTTTTTTCGAAAAGAAAGGTTCCCTCGCAATATTTCTCGTTGCTTCCACGTTTACATACTGAAAGGATGGCGCAAGCTTATGACGTATGATGAGGCTCATGTGTTGGCCCGGGCCGTTGCCAACAGCCCGGAGTGTGTGACCTATAAGCAGCTTAAGGAAACGGTGTTGGCGGACGAGACCACCGCGGCGCTGATCAAGGAGTACAAAAAACTCCAGGTGTCTTTACAGATGGCCGCTATGTCAGGCCAAAATGGCTCGCAAGAGGATATGCAGCGGTTTTCTGGCATCACGGCGCTTTTGTTTTCCAAGCCGGAAGTGGCTCAGTTTTTGCAGAGTGAGATGCTCCTGCAAAAAAGCTTGGCAGATATTTTCAACATTATTACCGAGGCATCGGGCCTGTCTATGGACTTTATGAATCCCTAAGAACGCCCAGGGAGGAGACAAGCATTGAAGAAGCGGCGCACTCACAAAGATTAGACCCACCAATCCCTCCGGGATGAAAGGCAGTATGGGATGTATTGGTACAGCGGGCTGTGGCATATTCTGCGGCCTCTTTTGATCGTGCTGGCCTCCCTGGTCTGCGTGGTGGGCCTCTTAATGGGAGGATGGAACTGGGTGTATGACGAATACCTCAGCCCTGTGGATCCCAAGGATCCCACCCAGATCCCCTTTGTGGTGGAAAGCGGCAACTCTTTGACCCGGGTGGCCAATAACCTGGCAGCCAGCAATCTGGTGCGCAACCGTACCGTGTTCAAGTATTACTGCGATTTTTTGGGCTATGGTCAGAAAATCCAGGCGGGCGAATATGTGCTTCACCGGGGCATGACCATGGATGAGATTGCCAATTTGCTCACCACTGGCGATGGCAAGCCCATCACTCAGAACATCACCATCATTCCTGGCTGGACGGTGGAGGATATTGCTGAATACCTGGTTGGGCAAAAGCTGGTGACCGATAAAGAAGCCTTTTTGGCAATGTGCCGCACAGGCGAAGGCTTCAAGGATTACGTTTATATCGATGATGTGCTCAGAACCCCCAACGTGGGTCAGCGCAAATATGTGGTGGAAGGGTATCTTTCCCCCAACACCTATGAGGTCTACACCAATGTTCAGCCGGAGGAGATTCTGCGCAAGCTCCTTTCCCAGACTGAGGTGGCCTATCCTGCCAGCTACTATGAGCGGGCAGACCAGATCGGCATGACCATGGATCAAGTGATCACCTTGGCCTCCCTGATCGAAAAGGAAGCCAAGAACGATGATTTCGCCAAGGTATCGGCTGTGTTCCATAACCGTTTGCAGCAAAATATTAAATTGGGCTCCGACGTAACCATCCACTACGTTACCGGGGTGCGGCGCATGGCCCTGACCAATACGGATTTGGCAGTGAACTCCCTTTACAATACCTACGAGCACGCAGGCCTGCCCCTGGGGCCCATCTGCAATCCTTCCCCGGCGGCCATCCAGGCAGCCCTTTACCCGGATGAGATTTTTGTGGCCGAAAAATATCTTTACTTCTGCTCCAAGGATCCGGATACGGGAGAACTGCATTTTTCCAAAACCCTCCAGGAGCACGAGCAGGCGGTGGCCATCTATGCGCCCCTGTGGGAAGCCTATGATGAAAGCCGGGGGCTGTGATAATGGCATACGAACGCAAAAACCTGCCGGAGCTGCTGGCGCCGGCAGGGGGAATGGAACAATTAAAGGCTGCCCTGCGCTTCGGCGCAGATGCGGTGTACGGCGGTATGAAGCAGTATGGTCTTAGAGCCTTTGCGGGGAATTTTGATCCGCAAGGCCTCAAGGAGGCGGCGGATTACTGCCACGCCCGGGGCAAAAAGTTTTACGTGACTCTGAACATCTATCCCTTTGATGAGGATATGGAGGGCTTTAAACAGGCTGGGCAAGCTGCCTGGGAGGCCGGGGTGGACGCAGCCATCGTTTCCGATCTGGGGGCGGTGCTGCTTTTAAGAGAACAGGCGCCTCAATTGGAGATCCACATCAGCACCCAGGCCAATACCATGAACAGCCTCACCGCCCGGCACTGGCACGCCTTGGGCGCCAAAAGGGTAGTGCTTTCAAGGGAAATGAGCCTCGAGCAGATCGCCCGGATGCGCAAAGCTATTCCAGATGATTTGGAACTGGAGGCCTTCTGTCACGGAGCAGCCTGCATGGCCCATTCGGGCCGGTGCCTTTTGAGCAACATCCTCACCGGTCGGGGCGGCAACCAAGGCCAATGCGCCCAGCCCTGCCGCTGGAAGTATCATGTGGTAGAGGAAAAGCGCCCAGGGGAATACCTGCCCGTTTGCGAGGATGAGCACGGCACCTATATTTTTTCTGCCCAGGATTTGAATCTCATGCCGCTGCTGCCTCAATTGACGGAGGCGGGCATTGCCTCTTTGAAAATTGAAGGGCGCATGAAAACAGAGTATTATGTGGCCACGGTGGTTAACGCTTACCGCCGGGGCCTGGATGCTCTGGCAGCCGGAACCTTTGAACAGGAGCTGCCCGGGCTGATGCAGGAGCTGGACAAGGCTAGCCACCGCCCCAGCAACACGGGCTTTGCGTTGGGCGCGCCCCAGCCCTGCGGCAATGCAGACGGCTTCTCCCAAAGCATGGAATATGTGGGCCGGGTTATGGCTCCCGCTCAAGCTGGAGAGGCGGCGCGGTTGACGCTCAAGAACCGCTTCTTCACCGGGGATGAACTTGAATTGCTGACGCCCCAAGGGCCCAAAACATTTACAGCCCCTTCATTCATTCTTGAAAAGACCGGCGAAGCGGTAAACACCCACGGCGTGGCCGGGGATGTGGTGCTCATTTCTTTCCCCTTTGAGGTGGGAGAAGGAGATTTGCTCCGGGGCCCGGTAAGGAATCATATAAAAAGCGAATCAAAAAAATCGTCGGCTAAATGCGGGTGTCCGTAAAACAGTTTCAGTCCCGGCAGGTCATCTGCCGGGACTGTTCTTGTATGTATTTCATTCACATGATATAATAAAAATAAACGGATAAGTAATAATTTGGAGAAATGAAAAATGGAATTTAGAGAAATTGATAAGACAAACTATTGGGATTGCATGGCATTGACCATTGATGACAGTCAAGAGGGATTTGTTGCAGACAACAAGCAGTCATTGGTAGAAGCTGCTTACGAGGATGGACTTTATGCTTTGGGTATCTACAACGAAGAAACGATGGTGGGATTTGTACTGTATGACTATGACGATACTTTTCCTGGCTGGTCTATGAGCCGTTTTATGATTGGCAAGCAGTTTCAAGGAAAAGGTTATGGAAAACGGGCTGCACAAGCATTTCTTGATTACTTCAAAGAAAAACATCATGCTGACAAACTGTATATTAGTGTGTCATTGGAAAATACAGTAGCACGCAAGATGTATGCTTCTATCGGTTTTGAGGAAATCAAAGAGGTTGAGTACACTTTCTTAGGTATGCAATTCAAAGAAATGCAGATGGTAAAAGAACTATAACAGACCATCAAACCCCAATTTGTCGAGCAGATAAAGGGCGCATTTCTATGCACCATTCGGCGTAGTGCGCTAGATGCGTTTTTGCACCGCACCAAAGCCTTTGCTGTGCAAGGGGAGGTGCCCCGCAGGGGAGGAGGAGTTGTCAATCCCTCAGTCAGCTTCTCTGACAGCGCCCTTTACACAAGGGAGCCTTTCCGAAACCGATACACAGCCAAAGAACCGACTTATGATCGTAACCATAGGTCGGTTTAACTGTTTTACGAGCAGCCGCCGAACCCCGGCGGTTTTAACATTTGTCAACCAACGAGG
>JAFUPO010000354.1 GCA_017481185.1 Clostridia bacterium
AATCCGGCGGATGCCAATGCAAAGATCTATGATGCGTGGGAGCAGATCAACATCCGCTATTGGCGTGATATTCCCCATCTTCTGCATTACTACCCTCTGGCCTGTATTTCCGATGGTGTGAAAACGCGGCTTGGCACTGTGCGTACTCCTTACGAGCACTTCTATGCCTGGCGTCGTGTCAATGATGGGGACAAGGTATCCACACTTCCGTTTGAAGAAACGCAGACCATGATCAAAGGTGTATACAGCCCCGAACGGTTTCTGGAGATCTTCCGGGACTATATCTACTTCCAGGACAGCGAATACGACAGCGAGGAGCGAGAGATCGTCTGCCGTTATCCGCAGTTTTTTGCTGCACGGCTTTTGAAGGAAAGCATTGTTAAGTCAGTGGTTGAGAAGAGCGGCAAGGGTGGTACCTACTTCGGTGCAACCGGCTGCGGAAAGACCTACACCATGGCTTTTCTTGCCCGTCAGCTTGCTCTGCGCTGTACCGATGTTCCAGAGATCGGTTCGCCTACGATCGTGCTAATCGTTGACCGTGAAGAGCTGCAAAAGCAGGGTGCAAAGCTATTTACAAAGAGTAAGGAATTCCTAAATCTTGGCGAAGTCAGCGTTGTTCCCAGTCGCAAAGTGCTAAGAACCGAGCTTGGTGCGCGTGAAAGCGGCGGTTTCTATATCTGCACCATCCAGAAATTCTGCGACCGGGAGGACGATAAGATCGGTTTGATCAACGATCGTGTCAACATCATCTGCTTCTCCGACGAAGCCCATAGAACGCAGCTTGAGCATTCCCGTAAGATCCAGTTCAGCAAAGATGCCGACCAGAATATGAAGGCAATGATCTCCAAGCCCTATGCCAAGGTGCTGAAGGAGGCTTTTCCGCAGGCGACCTTTGTTGGGTTTACAGGCACGCCCATTGCAGAAACCTACCAGACCTTTGGCGAAGAGATCGACCGCTACTCGATGGATCAGGCTGTGGCAGACGGTTTGACAGTATCGATCAAATATCATCCCCGCATTGCAAAAGTTCTGCTGGATGAAACAAAAGCCAAGGAAATCGAAGAATATTACAAAGCCTGTGCGGAAGATGGCGCGACAGAAGAGGATGTGGAAGCCAGCAAGAAGGCCATGAGTTCGATGGAGATGATCCTGGCTGAACCTTCCCGTCTGGAAAGGCTGGCTGTGGATATTCATGATCATTACACCGCTGCTTGTGCTACCGATCCCGATCGCGTACAAAAAGCAATGATCGTTTGCTCCAGCAGACCCATTGCCTATATGTTGCTTACCATTTTCCAAGCCAAATATCCCGAGTGGTTTATTGAAAAGAAAACTCCCGACGGCATGAAAGTAACCGACGATGAACTGAGGGAACTGAAGCCCATGCCCTTTATGGCAATGGTTGCAAGCGTGGGCAGCAATGACAAACCGGAAATGTACAACTATCTTGGCGGCGTAAAGAATGGGAAGCGCTCCGAGGAACTGGATGCTGCTTTCAAGCAGAACAAGTCCAATTTCCATATTGCCATTGTCGTTGATATGTGGATCACCGGTTTCGATGTTCCGTCCCTCACTTTCATGTACAACGATAAGCCCCTGAAGAAGCACTTGCTGATCCAAACCATCAGCCGTGTCAATCGCAAGTATCCCGGCAAGGAGTATGGTTTCATCATCGACTATATTGGCATTCGCGACAACATGCGTGAAGCCATGAAGATGTATGGCGGCGACAACTCTGTCGCCCCTACCGAGGATGATGTGGAACAGGCGACAGATGTGTTCAGAGAAGAACTCTCCATTCTGAATGATCTCTTTGTCGGTTATGATCTGGCACCCTTCCTGAATCCTGCCGGTGATCCTGCTGAGCGGTATCGCCTTTTGGCAAAGGCTGCTGAATATGTCTTTGTTTCCACGCAGGAACTGCACACCGAAAGCAACAGCGGCAAGAGTGTCAGCAAGGTATCCTTCAAAACCTATTTCTTGAAAACGGTTAAGCGTATGCGCACTGCATATGATATCTGCCAGCCTTCCGGCGAATTGAACGAAGAGGAATCTGCGCTGGCGCAGTGCATGATGGCTATCGCCGGTTTTGTTCGCAAGATGAGCGGCACCAGCGAACTGGATACCGAAACCATGAACCGTCACGTGGCAAAAATGGTTGAGGAAGCTTTGCGGTACAACAAAGTTGAAAATGTTCTGGACGATGGCGAGCAGGAAGACATTTTCAGCCCTGAATACTTTGAGAAGTTGTCCGATGTGAAAATGCCGGCATCCAAGCTGGAAATTCTCATTAAGATGCTTCGCAAGCAGATCAAAGAATACAGCAAAACCAACCAGATGGCAGCCAGAAAGTTTCAGGAAATGCTTGAAGATACCATCCGGATCTATCATGAACGACGCAAGCATCTGACTGCCGAAGAGGCAGGGGAGGCCCAGGAACACACCACTGAAGAGATCATCCGTAATGCTACGGAGCAGGCACTCAGAATTCTGAAAGAAATGAACGCTGACCGTGAGAGTTTCCGAAAGATCGGCCTCACCTTCGAAGAAAAGGCGTTCTATGATATCCTAATAGCGTTGCGGGATGAATACAACTTCGAATACGGTACTGACAAAATGATTGATGGTGTCTCTGTAAACGATAAGTGCAAAGTGCTGGCGAAAAAGATCAAAGAGATCATCGATACCAAATCTTCGTTTGCGGATTGGCTCAACAACCAGATCGTCCGGGATCAGCTTAAGTTCGATATCAAGGTATGCCTGATCAAAAACGGGTATCCCCCGCAGTACAGCCCCGAAGTTTTCCGGAAGGTTATGGAGCAGGTTGAGAACTTTGAGGAAAATAATTAAGCAGGATTCATACTCTGTTGAGGCTGTTCCCCAAAAAAGACACAGAACATCCTTGAATTCCGAGCTGAAATCCACTATAATTTTACTGTACCTTCGTGATACGATTTTGATACTAAAAAACGGAACACTCTGTGGAAATCAGAGATTGTGCCGCCGATTTTCCTTGAAAATACGTATCCGTAGGTCTCGCCACAGGTCAGAATTTATGAACTTAAGCGAGTGGGAATAAAGATCAAAATTCTCTCAGTTCTCTGAGGGCTCACAGAGCTTCAATTTTCTTAAAAAAGCTTGAGTTGTTTCGTGTTTTCTCCATATACTCAAGATTTGGAGTTTGAGCTGAGGTTATTTTGATACCAAAATCAGAGTAATTCAAAACAGCTTTGCAATAGATCCGCTCACCCTTGCGAGAGTAAAGGCGAGCGGATTTCTTTTATCCTGTGACACCTTGAAGAAAAGCAGTCCATTGTAGCGGCGCTTCTATCCCTCCCGGAGAATTTATTGTGTACTGTGAAAAAGCAGTGCCACTGAAAGCTGTGGAATAGGAGCATTGAGGCTCAAAGGCGTAACCCAAATAATCTGCAATTGAGATATTGGGGATGATTGACAGAAATATCTCAAATGGATACAATATAGATAGCCTAAACTAACTGATAGTATGAGGCTTATATAAAGGACTGGGGTTAGGCGAGGCTAATTGGCTTTGGCAAAATGAGAAGGAGAAAGGCTATGAAGGATTACGAGGCGCTTTCCAAAAAGCACTTTGATGCTCAGGCAAGGGAGTATGACGCGCGGGAAACGGCGTACTACTCCAAACTTCCTAAGATGAGCTGCCGGGATGTTGCCAACAGGCTTCAATCCATCTCCTATAAAAAGCTGCTGGATGTGGGCTGCGGCACGGGTTATTTGTTCGAATTGCTTCTTCATCAGCGCAAGGCGGAATACCACGGCCTGGATCTCTCGCCGGAGATGCTGAAGGTGGCCGCAGAGAAGTTCGGCGATTGTGTAACGCTTGTGGAGGGATCTGCCGACCGTATGCCCTATGCGGACGACAGCTTTGACGTTGTGACCTGCGTTCAGAGCTTCCATCATTACCCAGCTCCGGATAAAGCCATGGGGGAGGCCTTTCGTGTGCTCAAGCCCGGCTGATTGTACATCCTTTCAGATACGGGCGTTGGCGGCATCGGCGGCTGGATAGACAACCATATTCTCTTTCCGCTGATGAAAAGCGGCGATCACCACGCTGAAAACCGCCATGGCATTGCCAGGCGTATGGAGAAAAATGGATTCGCGGTGGTGGAGAGTCGGCAGCTCAAGGGATTTGTCTATACGGTGATGGGCAGAAAGGGATAAGCAGCGGGAAAGAAGCGAAAGTGTGGCACAAATCCCGCGATGCAGAAACACGCTTCGTATGGGATCGCTATCGCCATCGTGCGTCCCTTCTGTGAAATAATGAAAAAAAGAGTTCGATCTGCTGATAAAGAGGGTCGGGCTCTTAAAATTTTGCATCTTTTCAGAACAAAGCTGGCTAAACAGAACAGACAAAACATTCGGCCCTGTAAAAATAGTGATTATACGTGAATGTATGCGCAGGTGCCAGGAGGCACTGGTTCTTGCACAAAGCGAATCGCCGCTTCTCCGGCGGGGATCTCTTTCGGTTTGACGGCGCAGGGGACAGGCTTATGGACGTATTGGGGATAGTTGCTGTACCCTGGAAGAATAGCTCCGCTGATACGGTTCACGGAAAAACGGCATCTTGAGGGAGCCAAAGCCCTCTGACGGACTGATTTTTATTCCGCTTTGCCCAGCGGGAGTAAGCTTGGCCCCGCCCAATAGCAACGATTTGAAAATAAAGCCCCAGGGCTGCAAAGGAAAGAGCCAGCTGATTTCGGACGAAGTCGGCTGGCTCTTATGGGGCTTTTGCTGGTATGCTTTTTGACGAAAAATGGGCGTGCGGCTCTTGAATTCAGGGGGCGAAATTGATATAGTATAGAGGGTTAGCTCTTTTTAACTTGTGAAGCTGTGGCGGGTCATCCGGGCAGATTTTATTTTGATCGCCTGTTAGTTTTAACTAACGAGCAGGAAGGCAGATGCTTATGATGATCAATAAGCGCCTCATGGGTGCGGCGCGGGGAAGCAAGAAATACATAGCGGGGAATGTGGCGGCACAGTGGCTGTCGCTGGCGGCGAATATCGGCATGATGGGCAGCATTGCTTTCTTGATGCAGAGGCTGCTCAATGGCGCTGCGCAAGCAAAGACGATCGGGGCGACCATCGCAGTGGGTTTGGCGGCGCTGGCGGTGCGCTTCGTTTGCGGGCTGGCGGCGAGCCGGATGAGCTATCTGTCGTCAAGAGCGATCAAGTTCACCCTGCGGGAGGCCATTTTTCGCAAGCTTCTGCGCTTGGGCGCGTCCTATGGGGAAAGGGTGCGCACCTGCGAGGTGGTGCAGGTGGCAGTGGAAGGCGTGGATCAGCTGGAAACCTACTTCGGCGCATACCTGCCGCAGTTTTTTTATGGGATGCTGGCGCCGCTGACGCTGTTTACGGTGATGTGCTTTGTGAATGTGCCTGCGGCCATCGTGCTGCTGGTGTGCGTGCCGATGATCCCTGTGGCCATCGCCGCTGTGCAGACCTGGGCCAAGAAGCTGCTTTCTAAATACTGGGGCCAGTATACGCAGCTGGGCGACACCTTTCTTGAAAACTTGCAGGGCTTGACCACGCTGAAGATTTATCAGACCGACGGCCTGCGCCATAAGCGCATGAATGAGGAAAGCGAAGCCTTTCGCCGGATCACCATGAAGGTGCTGACCATGCAGCTCAGCTCCATCACCCTTATGGATCTGATCGCCTACGGCGGCGCAGCACTGGGCATGATCATGGCGGTCGCCCAGTTCCGGGCGGAAAATGTCAGCTTTGGCGGGGCGGTGCTGATCATTTTGCTATCGGCAGATTTCTTTATTCCCATGCGGCAGCTGGGCAGCTTTTTTCACATTGCCATGAACGGCATGGCGGCCAGCGATAAGATTTTTAATCTCCTGGACCTGCCTGAGGAGGAGGGCGGGAGCCGCGTGCCTGAAGGGCACGACATTGTGGTGCGTGACCTGAGCTTCGCCTATGACAAGGAGCGCGAGGTGCTGCACGGTGTAAATATGCTGTTTGCATCCGGCAGCTTTACAGCCATCGTTGGCGAAAGCGGCTGCGGCAAATCCGCGGTGGCGGCCATCCTGACCGGTAAAAAACGGGACTTTAACGGAACGGTGACCATCGGCGGCGTGCCGATCCAGGAGATCTGCGAGGAAAAGCTTATGCAGACCATCACCTATGTGGGGCACGCCAGCTATCTGTTCAAAGGCACGGTGCGGGATAATCTGCTCATGGGCAGGCCGGACGCATCGGACGATATGCTATGGGAAGCGCTGGAAAAGGTGAAGCTGGCGGCCTTTCTGCAAAAGGAAAAGGGCCTTGATACGGTTCTTGCCGAGCAGGCGAGCAACCTTTCCGGCGGTCAGCGGCAGCGGCTTGCGCTGGCAAGGGCGCTAATTCATAACAGCCCGGTATACATCTTTGACGAGGCCACCTCCAACATCGACGTGGAGAGCGAAAACGACCTTATGGCGCAGATCCACGCCCTGGCAAAAACGAAAACGGTCATCCTGATCTCCCATCGCCTGGCCAATGTGACCCGCGCCGACAACATCTATGTTATGCAGGAGGGCAGCGTGGTTGAATACGGCAGCCATGCCACGCTGCCCAAGGGCGGCTGCTACGATAAGCTGTGGACGGCCCAGCAGGCGCTTGAAAAATACGCAAGGGGGGATATGGCGTGAAGCGCAGTCATTTTAAGGTGATGGCGCGGCTAATGGGGCTGGTCAGGCCCCTGACGGGATACATGATCCTGGCCATTGCCCTGGGCCTGGGGGGCCACCTGTGCGCGGCGCTTATCACCGTTTTGGGCGGCTATGGGCTGCTGAGCGTGTTGAAACTGCCTGCTCTGATGGGCACAGGCGCGGCGTTTGTGTGCATGATTGCCTTTGCTGCCCTGCGGGCAGGGCTGCGTTATGGCGAGCAGGCCTGCAACCACTTCATCGCCTTCAAGCTGCTGGCGCTGATCCGCGACCACGTTTTCGGCGCGCTGCGCAGGCTCTGCCCGGCGAAGCTGGAGGGCAAGGATCGGGGCAACCTGATCTCGGTGATCACTGCTGATATTGAACTGCTGGAGGTTTTTTACGCCCATACCCTTTCGCCCGTCGCCATCGCCGTGCTGTTTTCAGCGATTATGGTGGGCTTTGTGGGAAAGATCCACCCGCTGCTGGGCGTGGTGGCGGCGCTGGCCAACTTGGGCTCCACGCTGCAAAGCACCTTTGCGGCGGGCAACCGCGTGCTGGATATTTTGGACGAATCCCCGGTGGTGGAGGATGTGACCGGGCAGAAAGAGATTGCCTTCGCCGGGGCGAAGGTGGAGAATGTATCCTTCGCCTATGAGGATGAGCAGATCCTTTCAGACGTTTCTGCGCAGATCCCCCAAGGCGCAATCATCGGCGTCAACGGCCGCAGCGGCAGCGGAAAATCGACACTGCTCAGGCTCATGATGCGCTTCTGGGGCGTGCAGAGGGGCGCGATCTGCATTTCCGGCAGAAATGTGGAGGCCATCAACACATCCGATCTTCGCAAAATGCAGTCTTTCGTTACACAGGACACCCATCTGTTTCACGACAGCATGGCCGAAAACCTGCGCATTGCAAAGCCAGGGGCCACCCAGGAGGAATTGGAGGCCGCCTGCCGCAAGGCATCGGTTCACGATTTCATTGTGGGGCTGCCCAAGGGCTATGAAACGCCCGTTGCGGAGCTGGGCGACAGCCTCTCCAGCGGCGAGCGGCAGCGCATCGGCCTGGCGCGCGCCTTTCTGCACGAGGGGGATATGATGCTGCTGGACGAGCCCACCAGCAATCTTGACAGCCTGAACGAGGCGGTTATCCTGCAATCGCTTAAGGAGGAGCGGGCTGAGCGCACGGTGGTGCTGGTGTCTCACAGAAAATCCACCATGGGCATTTGCGATCACACATATTGCGTAGAGCACGGGAGGGTAAGCTGATGGATATTCAGACAAAGCGGGAGAGGGAGAAGCGCATCGTATCAGAGATGATTGCGCTGTATTGCCGCAAAAAGCATGGCGCAAAGGGGCAGCTTTGCAAGGACTGTGCAGCCCTTGACGCCTATGCAAAGAGGCGATCAGACAAATGCCCCTTTATGGAAACAAAAACCTTTTGTTCCAACTGCAAGGTACACTGCTACAAGCCTGAAATGCGCGAAAGGATCCGGGAGGTTATGCGGTTTTCCGGGCCCAGGATGCTGATGGTGCACCCGGTGATGGCTACTCGCCATGTGATTGAAAGCAAGCGCGAGAAAAAGCGTATGGAGAATGAAAAATGAAAAAGGCGCTGTATGTGATCCTCGGCTGTATCGGGGTGGGGCTTGGGGCTGTGGGCGCGGTGGTGCCCATGCTGCCTGCCTTTCCGTTTTTGATGCTGGCGGCGTTCAGCTTTGCCAGAAGCTCTGAAAAGCTGGACAGATGGTTTAAGCACACGAAGCTCTACAAAAACAACCTGGAAAGCTTTGTGAAGGGCAAGGGCATGACCATGAAAACCAAGATACGCATCATGATTACCGTAACGCTGCTTATGTCGGTTGGGTTTTTCATGATGGGCCGCCGGGCCATCTGGATTGGCTGCAACACGCTGTTTGTGGTGTGGGTGTTTCATATCGTGTATTTCCTTTTCGGGATCAAAACGCTGAAGGAGCAGCCCGAATGACGCCCATTAAAAGCAAATGGCCTGCCGACGCTGCCTTTTGAAAAGCGGCGTTTGTATATGAAAGAGCTAGCTGATGTTGATAAAGTCAGCTAGCTCTTTTGGTTTTTTATTCAGCTGTGCCGGGGGGCCATAGCCGCGGCCCTGCCCGATGGGGCTGCGTTACTTTAGCAGCGCAGCCTCCAGGTCGCCAAGCATACAGTTCAGAGCCTGGATGCCGCCGGTGGAGGTGTACCACACGTTGGCGTGCTGGATAAAGTAAACGATGTTGCCGTTTTTGTATACGTCCAGCTCCTTGATCAGGTCGTTTTCAATGACTTCCCGGGCCCCCATGACGCCCTCGCCGGAAGCGCCGGTGGCCGTGGAGCGGTCGAGGATGAACATATACTCAGGATCCAGGGTGATAAGGGTTTCCCAGTAGGCTTCCTCGCCGTGGGTGGCCTTTTCCACCTCGCCCACCGTTTCGCCCAGGTTGACGGCGCCCAGCTCCTTGGCGATGATGTTCAATTGAGAATTGGTCTACATCAGGCACA
>JAFUPO010000355.1 GCA_017481185.1 Clostridia bacterium
GCAAAACGACAGCCCCATCCAGAGAAAAAGAAACATTCTCCCCAGCAGAGGGCAATTCAAAATCCATCGGCAAAAGCACGTTGTTCTGGAAAACCCTTCCGCCCGTGAGCCGGATCCCCATGGTGCTCGCCTCCTTCCCACACATCCTTAGTATTATACAAAATCCAACATAAAAAAGCAAGGGGGGAAACCTGCCTCACCGCAAGTTTCCCCCCTTGTCTTATTCAAAATCAATCTGGCTGTCACTGATGCCGTATGCCAGCAGGGCCTGGCGGGTTTCCTCGTGGTAAACCGTAAAGGTCGCATCCTTTGAGCACCCAGCAAAGGCGTTGGCGCCGATAGCGGTCAGCGCGCCTTGAATCGTTACCTGTTCAAGACTTTCGCAGTTTTCAAACGCCCCCGGGCCGATGGCGGTAACGCCCTGGGGAATATCGGCGGTTTTCAGGCCTGTACACCCTGAAAAAGCTGCTTTAGGGATTGCCCTCATACCACTGGAAAGCGGCGCCTGCACAAGGCTTGAACAGTTTTCAAAAGCGCCTGGACCCATGGCGGTTACCGTAGAGGGAACAGTAACTTCCTGGAGGTTGGTGCAGCCTCTGAAGGCCCCCGCGCCAACGATGGTGGATCCCTCATCCAGGATTACTTTTTCCAAGCTCTCGCTGTCTGCAAAAATATTATCCCCCACCACGGACAAACTGGCCGGCAGGGTTATCTCCGTCAGGCCATTGCAGTTTTGAAAGGCGCTGCGCCCCAAGGAGGTAAGCCCTTTGGGCAAATCTACCTGGCTTAGGTCATTGCAATTTTTAAATGAGCTCTCGCCTACCGCCGACACCGAGCCCTGAAAGGTCAGGCTCTCAATGCTGCTGCCCTCAAAGGCTGAGGAGGCTACCCGGCCTACGGGATAATCCTGCCCGTCAGGCCCTGCTACAGTTTGCGGAACGGTCAGATGGCTGCTTTCCTTGCCGCCAGTTAGATGCAGCTCCTCGCCTTTGACCCGATAGGTCAGCCCTTCTTTTTCAAAGGAATCTGCCTGCAAGGGCGGCGGAAGCACTGTTAAGCTGATCTGCGGCAGCTCGGCCTCCTGGGCCAGCTCATAGCCATAGGGCATTTGAGGTGTCAAAGCATACTCGCCGGGCTGCGCAAAGCTATCCGCCTCCTCCCAGGTCACTGCCAGAACAGCGGTTTTACCCTGGTCCGTCTGCCCGGTCAGGGTGCTGGGCAAAAGGGGGGCTTCTCCGCTTCCCAGGGTTAGCGTTTGCTCATGATACATCTCCTCCAGCTCCTCCATGGCTACAAGGATTACCGTCTGAGGATCCTGGATCATCTCGAGAGAAACTGTTGGCTCAGGCCCTTGGGACGCCTGGGGAGCAGGCGTTTCTGCCGGAAGCGGTTCTGCCGTGGATAGAGCGGCTGGAGCCTGGGTAGGTTCAGGCGTCGCTTCTTCAACGGGTGCAGCAATCGTCGTTGGGGCCGCCTGGCTTTGAGCCTCGCTCGCTTCCCCCAGGGCAGGCGCCGCCAAGCAAATCATAAGCAGCAACAGGGTTATTTCTTTAATCATGGTGACGCCGCCTTATTATACTTAATGAACGCTCTCGCCGGTCAGCTTCTTCCACGCCGCCCGAATGGTATTTTGATTGGCAACGCCATACTTGGGATCGTTTTTTGAGCACTCGCTCATATCCCGCAGGAAATGAACGCACAGATGCCCGTCAAAGCCATTATCCTTGATGGAGCCGCTTAAATGGGGCATATTGTGGGTGGAAGCCAAAGTCCATCGGCCATCGGGCAGTTTAACATAAACAGCCTTCTGATTCCATGTATTCTGGTTGCCAAAGGCCTTGTACATCGCATCGGTATCTGCCCGGGTCAGGGGCTCGGAGTCTGCGTGGCGGCCCAAGGAATACAATTTCAGCCTCCAGCTCAAACCGGAGTTAGGTTCGTATACCAGTAGGGTCTGGCCTGTTTTGATGGAAGGTTTAACCTGATTAAACCAGTGAAGCAGCTGCAGCTCCCCCTTACCCGGAACCGTCACTGTGGTGGCAGTGCTGGTGGATGATGAAGCTTCTTTGCTGGAGTCGTATACCTTGGCATTTCCGCTATAGAGCTTTTGAAGCGTATTCTTCCCTGCAATACCATCCGCCGTTAGGCTGTTTTGAGATTGAAAGGTTCGCACAGCCTTCTGGGTTGCCGAACCATAGGAACCATCCACACTGCCGTTCAAATATCCCAAATCCTTCAACGCCTGCTGAAGCTTTTTTACCTGCGTGCCAGTGCTGCCGGTGCGGAGGGTATCGTAGCTGGTTTCTGCGGTTTCCGCCTTCTCCGCTTTCTCAGCGCTGGTACCATAAAGTTTTTGCAGCGTTTGGCTGCCTGCCACGCCGTCCGCTACCAGACCGTTTGCTTTTTGAAAGGCTTTCACTGCCTGGAGGGTATGGCTGCCATAGTGGCCGTCCACGCCGCCTGTCAGGTAGCCGAGCGTTTTAAGAACCTGCTGCATATTCTTAACCGGCGTACCCTTGCTGCCATAGCGCAGAGTTGTGTAAGCGCCGGAGTTTTCAGCAGATCCTGCGGTTGAACTTGTTTTACCCGTTTCCTTACCGTACAGTTTGTTCAGGGTATTGAGCCCTGCAATGCCGTCAACAGTTAGCTTATTATCTTTCTGAAATTGACGCACAGCCGCCAGCGTGGTAGAACCAAACTTTCCGTCTGAGCCGCCAGTGGAATACCCCAGAGCGATCAGTGCCTTTTGCATTTTCAGCACCTCCGAGCCCTTATCGCCGTACTTCAATTTAGATGAACTGCCAGAGGCTGCAAGGGAGGAGCTGGCCTCTCCATAGCCGCTGCTCTTTTCATACAGGAGCGTAAGGGTCTGGTTCCCCGCCTTGCCGTCCACCGTCAATCCATGATCCTTCTGAAACTGGCGCACTGCCTTTTCTGTTGTCGGGCCGAACTTGCTGTCCGTTCCCCCTGTGCTGTAGCCCAAGGCGTTCAACGCTTTTTGCATTTGCAGCACGCTATCGCCGCTATCCCGGTACTCCAAGGTCGCGTAGTCAGCCATCCCCGTGGAGGAAAGCGTTATACAAATTGCCAGCAGCCATGCAAAGCAATGGACACGAAGCTTACACATCAGGTTTAACCTCCTTTGGATGAGCTCATCATATCACATTGTTTCCATTTGGTAAACAAATATTTCAAAATTGTTACGTTTATTTCATAATTTAAATCTCACAAATCAGGAAAAAAACTTTATCTCCTTTGTTTCCTGTGGTATCATAACACCATACCAAAGGAGTGATTCCTAATGAACATTGCCATCATTGGATTGGGGCTTATCGGCGGCTCTATGGCCAAAGCAATCAAGGCTTACACAAACCATACGGTCTGGGGGGCTGATTTGGATGAATCTACCCTGGCAGCAGCCCTTCGGGAAAAAACCATTGACGCTGAATTAACTCAGGAAAGCCTGAAACAATGCGAACTGGCTTTAATCGCCCTGTTTCCAAAGGCGGTGGTCAATTATTTAGAAGCCCATCAGGATCATTTTAATCCGGAGGGCCTGATTATCGACTGCGGCGGTGTTAAAGCCCCTGTGATGGAGGGTGTAAACCATTTTCGCCGCCAGCATACCTGGCAATTCATTGGCGGCCATCCCATGGCAGGCCGCGAATTCTGCGGCTATTTCAACAGTCAGGCAGAGCTGTTTAAGGGCGCCTCTATGATCCTTACGCCTTATGAGGATACGCCTGCCGAGGCCATGGCCCAGGCCCAAAGCTTCTTTCCCACCCTGGGCTTTAGCCGTCTGCAGGTGACCACCCCTGCTTTTCATGACCAAATGATCGCCTATACCTCCCAGCTGGCCCATGTGGTCTCCAGCGCCTATGTGAAGGGCGAGCTGGTAGGCAAGCAGCTAGGCTTCACCGCCGGCAGCTTTGGCGACATGACTCGTGTCGCTCGATTAAATGAGGATATGTGGACGCAGCTTTTTATGAGCAATCAAGCGCCCCTGCTCCATGAGCTTAATGCGCTGATCCGCCGTCTGGAAGAATACCGAGATGCGCTGGCTGCCGAAGATGCCGCTACGCTGCGCCAGCTGCTCAAAGCAGGCCGAGAGGTAAAGGAAGGTTTAATGTAATCCGGGGAGAGAATTCCTGTTGAAAGGAGTTCTCTCTTTTCTTTTCCAGCCGCACACTCTTTTCCCTTGGGCATAGCATGAGGAGTGTAAAGGCTCCCAGGAGCCAAATGAAGGAGGTTTGATTGAATGTCTTTCTACTCCTACAAAAATGCGAACCCCTCTTGCTGCCCCGGCACCATTTCCGGCAACGCGCTGGATGGCTTGCAGGAAAAGGTCTGCGTGCAGGTGAAGCGCGTTTACGACAGCTGCCTTCAGCAGGAACAATTGGATGACGAA
>JAFUPO010000356.1 GCA_017481185.1 Clostridia bacterium
ACCTACGTGGTCAGCTATTTCTTGGTGGTTTGGGTTCCCAGCGGCTCCTCCACCTTGGGCAAGCTGAAGTTTGGCAAGCTGCCGCCCCTGCCCTTTGGCAATCAATATCTGCTGATTATCCTGATCGTATTGGCCTTGACCATATTCCTGTTTATTTATCTGCAATACAGCAAGCAGGGCTATGAGATTTCCGTGGTGGGCGAAAGCGTGCGCACTGCCCAATACAGCGGCATCAACGTGCAGAAGGTTATCATCCGCACCATGGTGGTTAGCGGCGTGCTGTGCGGCGTGGCAGGCTATCTGATTGGCGCTGGCCTGGATCAGAGCGTAACCACAGAGTCGGTGGGCGGCCAGGGCTTTACGGCCATCATCGTTTCCTGGCTGGCTAACTGTAATCCGATCGTGATGCTCGTTACCTCTGCGCTAATCTCCTTCCTCAATTCCGGCGCGGCTCAGATCTCCCAAGATTTCAATGTCAGCGGCGCGCTGCCGGATGTGATTATCGGCATTATACTGTTCTTCATCATCGGCTGCGAATTCTTTATCAACTATAAGTTTGTGTTCCGCCACAATGCAGGAAAGGAGGCTGTGAAATGAACGTTTGGCTGAATTTCCTGATCGAATCCCTGGCCTTTGGCGCTGTGTTCATGTATGGCTCCACGGGCGAAATCCTCACCGAAAAGAGCGGCCATCTGAACCTGGGCATCCCCGGCATTATGTGCATGGGGGGCGCAGGCGGCTGCATGGTGCTCAACCTTATCGGCAAAATGAATCTGCCGCCCGTTCTGGTGATCGTGCTAGGCGTGGCTGGCGCCTTGGCCATGTCCATGCTCATGGGCCTGATTTACTCCTTCCTTACAGTCACCCTTCGGGCTAACCAGAACGTGACCGGCCTGGCCCTGACCACCTTTGGCGTGGGCCTGATGAAGGTGATTATGAGCAAATTGGATCCTACCGTGTATCTGGTGGGCCCCAAGAAGATCTTCCGCTGGCCCTTTGCCGAGCGCACCGACGCCTTGCAGTACCTGGGCGTACTGTTCTTTGTGGGCGTTGCCATCGCTATCGCTGCTTCCTATGTGCTGTTCAAAACAAAGACCGGCCTGCGCCTGCGGGCTGTGGGCGAGAACCCCGGCACGGCCGACGCCGTGGGCGTCAACGTGACCCGCTACAAATATCTGGCCACCTGCATCGGCAGCGGTATCTCCGGCCTAGGCGGCTTCTACTGCATCATCGACTACATGGCCTCTCAGGAAGCCTACCTGAGCCTGGAAGCCTTTGGCTGGCTTTCCATCGCCTTAGTTATCTTCGCCCTGTGGCGGCCTCACATGACCATCATCGGCTCCACGGTGTTTGGCTTCCTGTTTAGCTGCTCCTCCTATATTGCCAATATCGAGTGGATCACCGTGACCATGGCAGCCAAGCCTCTTTTGAAGATGCTGCCCTACGTGGTGACCATCGGGGTGCTGATCATCACCAGCATCCGCAACAAGCGTGAGAATCAGCCTCCGGCCTCCCTGGGCCTGCCCTATTTCCGCGAAGAACGTTGATCAATTTTGCCCGGCGCACTTTGGGGTGCCGGGCTTTTTGCGCCTTCGTTGACACAAAACAGCGCCGGATGATATAATAAACGGGCTTTATTTGCCGAAAGGAGCTGATAAAATGTACGCCAGAATACTGGCTTTATGGGCAGCGATGATGCTGCTCTTTGGCGCAGCCGCGCTGGCTGAGCATACCCATGCCCCGGCTGAAATGTGGGACCGTGACCTGAAGGAGCACTGGCACAACTGCCTGACCTGCGGTGAAAAACTGGAGGCCCAAGCCCATGAGATGAGCAATGAGACCTGCACCCTTTGCGGCATCGAGATATGGCTTTTTGATGATGGAATGGGCGATGTGACCAACTACAATGTCTACGGCGATTATACCCGCACTACCTCTTGTGAAGCTGATGGAACGATCAGCTATGACGCCAGCTTTGAATATGAATATGATGCTGACGGCGTTCTGCTCTTTTCCAAGCAGTATGACAGCGGCGTGCTGGTGGAGGAGATCACCTACACCCTGAATGATGACGGCGAGCGGCAATTTGTGAAGCAGATTGGCTACAATGATGACGGTACCCTGAGCGTCAACGAATATGACAAAAACGGCAATGTGGTCAAGGCCCTTCTGTACGATGCCCAAGGCAAGGTAGTTTACCAGGACATTACCGAATACGCCCTCAGCTCTGTGGATGGATATTATTATGAGGCCAAACGCACCAGTACCTTTGAGGACGGTAGCGGCAGCGTGACTGTGAACAACGAATACAGCGACAGAATTTCCATCGTGTATTATAGGGCGGACGGCAGTGTTGATTTCCGGTTCGATCACGAATATGAATACGACAATCAGGGCCGCAAGCTCAAAGAAAAGGTCTTTTACAATGGCACGCTTCAGGAGGAGACCGATTACGCCGTCTATGAGGATGAAAACGGCTGGTGGACCAATCCTGTGACCAGCATCTATTATGAGGAAGGCGGCGCCCAAACCGTTACCGTTTACGATGAGAATGGCGATGAGGTCACAAATGATGAAAACGAAACCCTGGAGGAGTCTGTTGGTTAAGGGGCTTTTGCTCCTCCTTTGCCTGCTGCTGGGGTGCACACCGGCGCTGGCGGCGGTGGAGGCCGTCACCGTGCGCCATGGCGACCGCAATTCCCCCAAGATCGCTATCACCATTGACGACTGTTATGACAGCGATCATATCCAGTCGGCCATCGAGCTGTGTGAAACATATGGTATTCGCGTTACCTTCTTTCCCATCGGCAAGGCATTGAAGTTTGCGGATGGGCCCCTGTGGCAGCGGGCGTTGGATGCAGGCTGCGAAATCGGCAACCATTCCTGGGGGCATACGAATCTCACCCGTCTTTCCACCCGGGATGTGCGCTATCAGATGCTGCGCACCCAGCAGAAAATTGACGAGATGCTGGGCTACCGCTACCCTATGCAGGTGATGCGCCCCTTGATGGGCGTGACCAACGGCAAGGTGGAGGATGCGGTAGGTTCGGTGGGATATTTGGCGGTGGTTCGCTGGGATGTGAGCCAGACCAATGCCAAGAAGGCTATCAAAGATGTGCAGAACGGCAGTATTCTTCTATATCACGCCCGGGCAAAGGATATTAAATGCCTGCGCGTTCTGATTCCGCAGCTTTTGGAGAAAGGCTATGAGTGCGTTACCGTATCTGAGCTTTTAGGCTTTGAACCTGTAGAGATTGAAAACTGGATTTATGATTACGAACCGGATCATGCCACCACGGGGATATTCGCCCGAGGGGAAAGCTGACTGGTAAAAACAAGACCTTCCGGCCCATGAGAAGCGGCGGAAGGTCTTG
>JAFUPO010000023.1 GCA_017481185.1 Clostridia bacterium
ATGATGGCGGATTCAGAGGGGGTGATGTTCATGACCCCGATGGCTGCCGTGCCGTAATCGATGGAAGGATTCAGGCCCAGCTTTTGATAAATAATGGGGGAGGGGCCGCCGATCACATGGGCAAAGGTGATCTCCTTGCCGGAAACCGTTTCCTGCACAATGCGGATCTGCTCTCGATGATCGTTCATGGCGGATACCCCCTTTAACGTAAAGCGATACAAGCTAATGATACCATTAGCGGCGCTGAAAGTCAAAAGGAGATTCACCCAAGGTTCAGAAAGATATGGGGTCATAAAATCGTATCGATTGACAAGGCGGGAAGCAGCAGGGTAAAATACCCTTATCACAAGGAGGCATTTGATATGCAGAAGAATCTGAACAATGAGCATTTGGTGCGGGATCCCCTTCATGATAAGGCGGAGGTGCGAAAGGAGCCTAAGCGCACCACCAAGCAGCTTTTGATCGGCCTGGTTTTATTGGCGGTGGTGGCTGGCGCAGCTATCCTTTTTGGCATGCCCCAGCAGGGAGACGCCTATAGTGCGGTGGAGGCTTATTTAAGAACGGAGCCGGTATTGATCGAAAAATACGGCCAGGGCTTTACCTGGCGGCTGACGAACAGCGAGATCGTGACCCGTGTGGGCCATGAGGACCAGGATGTGCGCACCGGCGTGTATCTCCTCCAGATCGGCGGGGATACCTGGGAAGCGGCGGCCCACCAGCAGGGGGATGCTTGGGTGGGCTGCGCCCAGTGCCTGAAGCAGGTGGGCCTGGAGGAGGAATAAAATGAAAGCGCCAAGGCTTCAAAAAGGGGCAGGGATCGGCGTTTTCTCCGCCTCATCGCCCATATCGGCCACGGCGCCGGCGCGCTATGAGCGGGGCAAGGCTTACCTTGAAAGCAGGGGCTTTCGGGTCGTTGACGGCAGCCTTTATGGCCGGCGGGACTTTTACCGCTCCGGCAGTATCAAAGAGCGGGCGGAAGAGTTCAACCAGCTGTTGTACCGGGAAGATGTGCCCGTGCTGATGTCGGCCATCGGCGGCAACAACACCAACGCCATTTTACCCTATATTGATTATGATTATCTAAAAAGGCATCCCAAGATTATTGTAGGCTATTCGGATACCACGGCTCTGCTTTTGGCCGTTTATGCCCAAACCGGGCTGGTGACCTTTTACGGCCCGGCCCTGGCCGCCTCCTTTGGGGAGCTGCCGCCCTATGTTGAGGCAACCTTTGATGCTTTTCAAAAGGTTTGTGCAGGCGCCATCCATTTGCCCTATGACTACCCCATGCCTGCACAGTGGACGGAGGAGTTCATCCCCTGGGATACCCAGAACCGGGCCAAGGCGGGGCAAAGGAACCAATGGGAGTGCGTGATTCCCGGCAGGCATCGGGGGCGGCTGTTGGGCGGCAATCTGAACACCCTGGAGGGCTTTTTCGGCACCCCCTATATGCCGCAAATCAGGGAAGGGGATATTCTGCTCCTGGAGGATTCCTTAAAGGACGCCTGCACCATTGAGCGCTCCTTCAACCTGCTCAAGCTGGCGGGGGTGTTGGACAAGGCGGGCGGGATCATTCTGGGCAAGCACGAGGGCTTTGACGATAACGGCACGGGCCGCAAGCCCCAGGAGATATTGCTGGAGGTGCTGAACGGGCGGCAGCTGCCCATTCTGAGCGGGTTTGACTGCTGCCACACCCATCCCATGGTAACGCTGCCCCTGGGGTGTGAAATAGAAATGGATGCAGCCAATAAGCGCGTGACGCTGATGGAGGAGCCGGTTGATGGATAAGCAATTTATGGCCCTGGCCCTGGAGGAGGCTCAAAAGGCCTATGAATTGGGCGAGGTGCCCGTGGGGGCGGTGGTGGTCCGCAATGGCCAGGTCATTGCCCGGGCCCACAATCTCAGGGAAACCGAAAAGGATCCCCTGGCCCATGCGGAAATGCTGGCCATTCGTGAGGCATGCAAGCACATGGGCGACTGGCGACTGGAA
>JAFUPO010000357.1 GCA_017481185.1 Clostridia bacterium
GGATAGGTATCATCGTTGAGCATCATATCCATCTTGTTATAGGAGTTGCCCTTGAACAGGCCGGTATCAGAGTCAACGGACTTGTTGAAGGGATCAGCCCAGGTCAGAGGATCGATGTAGTCGGCGATCCAGTTGCAGCGCATCATGGCATAGTTGCCGGTGCGGCGGTTGGACAGGAAGCCGTCAGAAGGAGCGCCATAGAGT
This sequence comes from Clostridia bacterium, assembly GCA_017481185.1. The sequence goes on from JAFUPO010000357.1 coordinate 205, forward strand.
TCAAACACAACGAAATCGGTGCCCAGAACCTTTTCGATCTGTTGCTTCATCAGGATGCTCTCGCGCTCCCAGTCAGAATCGCTGACCTTGTAGGTAAGCATGACCTTCACGGGGAAGGTAACAGTGTCCTTCAGTTCTTCCATCGCCTTGGCCTTGTACTCCAGGGCCTTTTCTTCATTGTAGAAGTACTCTTCGATGTTTTCAAAGGCCTTCAGATCGGCGAAGGAAACGCCGTTCACAGAGCAGAAGACGTCGGGGGTCACGGTGTTCTGCATGGTGGAGCCGGGATCATCAGGATCAATGGCGCTCATGGCATAAACGCGGTTGAAAGCGCTCATGATGGCGTGACGGAAGTTGGCGTTGGTTACAGCCTTCATCCAGTTATCGGGCTCGTAGGTAGCGTCGAAATTAGGAGCGAAGTTGAAGGTATAGAAGTAAGAGGTAGAGGGATTCACACGGCCCTTGGTGACCATCTGGGGATAGGAAGACTTCCACTCGTCCAGAATGTCAGCGGACAGATCAGCGTAGTCGGTCTCGCCGCGCAGCACCATTTCGGGAGCCAGGGTGCCAGCCTCGGTGTTGTACTGGTACTCGATGCGGTCAATGTGAACATTGGCAGCGTCCCAGTTGTTCACGTTCTTCACAAAGGTCTGCTTGGTCTGGGGCTCATACTCAGTCATGATGTAAGCGCCGCAGAAAGCCATCTTCTCATTGGAGGTGGCGAAGTCAGCGCCGTACTCTTCAAGCTGCTTGTGATAAGCAGGCAGATAGCTCACATAGTTCAGAACGGTGGGGAAGAAGGGGGTGGGAGCAGCCATGACGTACTGCAGGGTGTATTCATCCACGGCCTTCACGCCCACTTCGGAGAAATCCACAGCGGGATAATCAGCGTCATCAGCGGGATCATCATTGGCCAGAACGGTCAGATAATCGTTATAGGCGGTAGCGTTCTTGACGAAATCCATCATGTAGACGTGGGCGGAATCGTATTCGGGAGTCAGAACGTACTTGAAGGCGGCCACAAAGTCCTGAGCAGTCACTTCGGCCAGCTCATTGCCCTGATAGTCGTACCACTTCACGCCCTTGCGCAGATGGAAGGTGTAGGTCAGCTGGTCTTCAGACAGCTCCCAGCTTTCAGCCAGACCGGGAATCATGTTGCCGTAAGCATCGAATTCAACCAGCGTGTCAACGGTGTTGGCACCGGCGTTCTGATCCCACTGAGTGCTGCTGATGAGATAGTTCAGGGTGGAGACTTCGGAGCCATACAGCTCGCGATAGACTACTTCATCCGCCATGGCCATAGGCAGGCTGGTGAGCAGCATAACCAGGCAGAGAATAAAGGAGAATACCTTCTTCATGGAATGACCTCCCTTTTATTTTGTTCGGTTTTCAACCGATTAACGAAAACCTTTGACAAGCAAAGATTATCATATAGAATAGAATACAGGCCAGCCCCAATAAAGTCAAGGGATGCGATGCATTTTTTATGTATCCAAATTGCAGGAAATACATTTGGGGGATGGCCGCGGGGAAAGGAGCTGCAACATCATATGAGCAAACTGCAAAAAGGGGCAAAAAACCTGATTACGGATGTGCCTGGCGTCAAGGTGGGTCACTGCACAGTTGCTGAGGGAGAACGGCAGACCGGCGTTACGGTGGTCCTGCCGGGGGCAGCCAATCCGTTTACCCACAAGCTGACGGCAGCCAGCTTTGTGCTCAACGGCTTTGGCAAGAGCCAGGGGCTGATACAGATCGACGAATTAGGAACCCTTGAAACCCCCATCGCCCTAACCAACACACTGAATGTGGGCCTCGTGCATGACGCGCTGGTTCAGTATATGATTGATCGCTGTCATGCGGAGGGGGAGAGCCCTGTGCGCTCCATTAATCCGATCGTATGCGAGTGCAACGATGCCTACCTGAATGATATACAGCATCGTGCTGTAGGCTATGAGCAGGTGATGGAGGCCATTCATTCAGCTTCGGATAGCTTTGCACTGGGGGCCGTTGGCGCAGGCCGAGGCACCATTTGCTACGGCTTTAAGGGAGGGATTGGCTCTGCCTCACGGGTGATGGAAATCGGTGGGGAAACCTTTACCCTGGGCATCCTGGTTCAGAGCAACTACGGCAGCCGGGAGGATCTGCGCCTGGAGAACCTTAAACCCATTGCGCCGATGGAGCAGCAGGAGGATAAGGGATCAATCATTATGATCATTGCCACCGACCTGCCCCTTTCAGCCAGGCAGCTTAAACGGGTGATCAAGCGGGCTTCCGTAGGCATGGCTAGGCTGGGATCCTATATCGGTCATGGTAGCGGCGAAATCATGGTGGGCTTTACAACGGCTGACCCCCACGGGGGAGAAGGGGCCTTTCACACCCAGCGTATTCTTAGGGAAGATTTGATGAATATTCCCTTCCGCGCTGTTGGGGAATGTTGCGAGGAGGCGATCATTCGCTCCATGATGGAAGCGGAAACGGTAACGGGCTTTGAAGGCCACCGGGTGGAGAGCATCAGAGAATACCTAGATGCTCAAGCAGGATTTTGAGCCCCATGAGCACCAGCACCACCCCGCCGAAGAACTCGGCTTTAGAGCGGCTCCTGGAGCCAAAGGCCTGGCCGAGCTTAACACCGACAGCTGAGATGCAGAAGGTGATAACGGCGATAAAGGTAACGGCATAGACGATGTCAACCTTTAAAAAGGCGAAGGAAACGCCTACCGCCAAGGCATCGATGCTGGTTGCCAAAGCCAGGGGAAACATGGCCTTAAGGGCAAAGGAACAGTCAATGCACTCATCCTGATCCCGAGACTCCCTAATCATATTCAGGCCGATCAGCGCCAGAAGGCCGAAAACGATCCAGTGATCAATGCTCTCAATGGCCTGCTGAAAGCTGCTGCCAAGAAAATAGCCGATCAAAGGCATCAGGCCTTGAAAGATGCCGAAGTAAGCGCCACAGATCAAGCAGTGCTTCGCCTTTACCTTCTGTACAGACAGACCTTTGCAAATGGCTACCGCAAAGGCGTCCATGGCAAGGCCCACTGCGATAGCCAGTAATTCGCCAGTTCCCCTTGTTTGAGATCCTCCCGTCCGTATAAAAGGGTTGGCATAAGCGCTCGGTAAGCACTTTTTTGTCGCCTTCTGTTAGGCCGATGTGGGTGAGGTAGCCGCAAATGGATCCGTACTTTGCTTCTATATCGGTCAGCAAGCGCTCCATGTTATCATAATGGGAGCCGGAAATATCCTGCGGGCAGAAATCGTAAAGATGACTGTGGCTGACTTCATACTCGGTCACCAGATCCTGCCGGTTAACGCCGACCAGCCCTTGCAAGAGAAGGGCGGTGAGGCCAGTGCGGTCCTTGCCAGCAGAACAGTGAAACAAAACGGCCCCTTGCTGGCACCCTTGCGCCAGAAGGCGCATCAGCTGGCACACGCCGTTGGGATTGCGTTCGATCAAAAGGGAGTATAGGATGTAAAGGCTTGTGTTATTGCGGGTTTTGGTATCCAATTTATCTGCTAGATATTCAAAGGTTATGTCACCCAAAAGGGAAAGGTGGATCCAGTTAAAAAAGGGATCCTTCTTGATGGCATCGGGTTGAGCCGCTTCCTCAAAGGGATGACGCAGATCAATCACCGTGCGGATGTTGAGCTCCTTCAGCCTGGCAATGTCGTTTTCTGTTGCCTTGTTCAAGTGCGTTGAACGGAAGAAAACCTGGTAACGGGTCATTGCGCTCTGGCCAATGGGGCAGCCGCCCAAATCACGAAAGTTGGCAATGCCTTCAAAGGGATACCGCTTTAAACCGATAGGGAGCACACGAACCCAACCTTTCTAAATATAGATATGCAGTTTTATAATTTTGCCACGTTTAGGGGGTTATGTCAACCTGTGGACAAGGATAAAAGAAAAAATCTTGAAAACCCATTGACAAAAGAGGGAGAATTTGTTATAATCACACCGTTGCGTTAATGCGCATCGAATAAATGCGGTTGTGGCGGAATCGGCATACGCGCACGTTTGAGGGGCGTGTCCAGCAATGGGTACGGGTTCAAGTCCCGTCAACCGCACCAAGCTGAAAGCGAAGGCTTTCAGCTTTTTTTATATCTCGGCAGCTGCGGATTGACACTGGCATCAAGGGGGATTAAAATAGATACAACAACTATATTTGTGTGGAGGGAACATAAATGTACCGCGCTAAATTATGCCTGGGCCTGAGCGACCAGTTCAAACTGCCTTTTGATGAACAGATTCGTCTGTTCCATCGGGTGGGCTTTGAAGGCTTCTTTGTAGATTGGGCTGAGAGCTTGGATGTGGCAGCCCTGCGCCGGGTGGCCGAAGAAGATGGGATGATTTTTCAGTCCATCCACGCCCCCTTTGAAAAAATGGCGGATATGTGGGAGCCTACTGAGGCGACAGCCGCTGCGCTGGACGAGTTGATTCGCTGCTTGCACGATTGCAAGGATAACGGCGTACCCATTATGGTGGCCCATGCTTTCATCGGGTTTGAAAAGCATACGCCTACAGACTTTGGCCTGAAAAATTTTGAAAAGGTGATTTCTGCGGCGGAAGAGCTGGGGGTGAAGGTAGCCTTCGAGAACACCGAGGGTGAAGAATACCTGGCGGCTCTAATGGAGCATTTTAAAGGGAGCTCTGCCGTTGGCTTCTGCTGGGACACCGGCCATGAAATGTGCTATAACCGCTCCAAGGATATGCTTGCTCTTTACGGTAACAAGCTGCTGTGCACTCATTTGAACGATAATCTGGGCATCCGAGACTATGAGGGAACGATCACCTGGATTGATGACTTGCATATGCTGCCCTTTGATGGCATTGCTGATTGGCAGGGAATTGCCCAACGGCTGAACCGCCACGGCTTTAACGAGATTCTTACGTTTGAGCTCAACACGCTAAGCAAGCCGGGTCGGCATGAAAACGACCCCTATGACCGCATGAAGCCAGAAGATTATATTACCGCAGCATATATCAGGGCCTGCCGGGTGGCCGCTCTGAAACTAAGTGAAAAGGCAGCCTATTAAAGCGGCGTGGTTGCAAAAAAAGGCCGGAGCAGACTATTGGTGGCTCCGGCCTTTTTGTAGCGCTGCAACAAGGCGCAAAAGGATAAGAGACATATTTCGCCTTTTGAACGCACAGCATACAGGATTTAGGAAGAAAAAACATCGGTGATGCTGTGCATAAGCTATGAAGATTAATGAAAGAGCCTTGGCCTCGAAATGAGACGATTTGACAGATAAAGACGTTGCTAATTAGCCCAAAATCA
>JAFUPO010000358.1 GCA_017481185.1 Clostridia bacterium
CGAAGCCCATTTTGAGCATTTCGTCAGCCTCGTCCAGCACCATGGTGTGCACATGATCCAGGCGGATGGTGCCCCTTTGCATATGGTCAAGCAAACGGCCGGGGGTGGCGATAAGAATCTGAGGGTTGCGCTTCAACTGGTTCAGCTGCTTGGAGATGGGCTGGCCGCCGTAAATGGTGGCCAGGCGGATCTCAGGGATAAACCGGGCCAGGCTGGCCAGTTCATCGGTGATCTGCAAGGCCAGTTCGCGGGTGGGGCAAAGCACGATCTCCTGGATGCGCTTGTCCTTTAGATTCATGTACTCCAGCATGGGGATGCCGAAGGCGCAGGTCTTGCCGGTGCCGGTGGGAGCGATGGCGATGATGTCACGCCCCTCCATCATTAAAGGGATGGTTTTGGCCTGCACGGGAGTGACCTGGGTAAAATTCATTTTGTCGATGGCCTTCAGCACCTCGTCGCTGATGTCCATCTGTGAAAACTGGGTGATCTCAAGTTCAGACAAGGGGATACTCCTTTTCAATCAATCGTGGTAGGCGAGGATGGCTTGGGCCAGCTGATCCGGGCAGGACGTAGCGCCTCGGCAGGGCACGCCGCTCAAGCGGTCAACCACATCGGCAGCCTTTTGGCCGATGACCATTTTAGCCAGGCCAACGGTGTTGCCGGCGCAGCCGCCGATGAAGCGGCAATGGGTCACCACGCCGTTTTCAATGGCCAATTCGATGTGGCTGGCGCAGGTGCCGCGAGTTTTGTAAACAAACATATGAAAAACCTCCTTTGGAAGGGTATATACAAGAGCACAAACTATAACCTTCGACATAGATGGAGGCTTTTCCTGCTTGAAAGGGCGAACTGCTTTGCTTTTTTCACATAGGATGAAGAAGCGAGGGGGCGGGCGGATGGGAGCAGGAATTTGGGCGGCGGCAGGGGCCAAAGGGCTATGGCAAGGCGCATTGGGCGGGCCTTGGCGACGGGCAGATTCGCCGCCCATGCCCATTCGGCTGGCCCAGGGGGCGGGAAGGGTTGTAGGAGCCTGCGCCGGGGGCGAGGTTTTTGATGTGCAGGGAAAGGATCTGCTGGACTGCCCCGGGGTGGAAGCCATGGCCCTGTCGCCGGATGGGTCATATCTGTACCTGCTTAGTGCAGAAACGGACAGCGTATTGTGCTGCCGGGCGGATACGGGAGAGATGCTTTTTCTCAACCGGGCAGGAGCCTACCCAAGGGATATGCGCTTGGATACTGCCGGGCGGCTGATGGCCGTTGCGGGGGGAGCGGCAGGCGAAGTGATGGTTTTTTCTGCACCTGATTTGAAATTGATCAGGCGCTTTGCTGTTCCGGGAATTGCCTACCAGGCAGCCTTTATGCCTGGGGGCCTAGCAGTGATGCTGGCAGCGGAGGATGGCCAGGTATTCACCCTTTTGGGGGAGATTAGGGACCGGCGGGGAAGCTTTCAGGAGCTTGCGCGGCTGCCGGGGCTCCCAGGTGCGTTGTGCCCCTGTGCGGACGGAACCCTGGCTGCCGGAACCCTGGAGCACCTTATCCGCCTGCGATGGCAGCCTTTTAAGGTGCTGTGGCAGTATCAGCGGACCGGGCTGCCGGGGCATTTGTGCGAGCATCCCAGGGGGCTTCTTTTATCCGACAGCCTGATGGGACGGGCGTTGCTTGTTACGGGGCCGGGCCGCGAGCAAACGATTTTTGAGGCGGAAGATATTTTTGCACAGTGGCAGGTATAAGCTGCCTTTAAATGGCTCATGCTACCAGCAAACAAAGAAAGGTGGCATGATCTATGGTGGATAAAATCGCGCTTCTCCTGGTGATTATCGGAGCCCTTAACTGGGCGCTGGTCGGTGTTTTTCAGTTTGACCTGGTGGCCTATATCTTCGGCGGCCAAAATGCGGCCATGAGCCGTATTATTTACAGCCTGGTGGGCGCTGCGGGTCTGTGGTGCATTTCCCTTCTGTTCAGGGATAAGGAGAGAAGCGTTTTGGACGAATGAGGGCGAAAAAGCCGCCCGGCGCGTTATCCTGAGCGGAGATAATTCAATGGCCAGAGCCAAAGGATCTTGCAGCGGTGCGCGGCAAGATCCTTTGGCCTTGTTCCCTTCGGTTACTGCGCTGAGGTTGACATGAGAGCAGAGAATAGCGCTTACCAAGCCTATGGCAGGGGACGGGTTTCCCGTCCTTTTTTTGCGTGCCGAAAGCGTTATTCCTCCAAGGGCGGCAGCATTTCCAAGGTCATTCGGGCGCCCAGGCGGTAGCCGCCGATGAAATAGAGGGTGAACTCCATGTCAAAATGGTCCACCACCTGATCCATCAGCCGGTTGAACTCCTTGTGCAGGGCAGGGTCCAGTTTTTCCTTGAATCGGTCGCAGATGGCGACGTGCCGCTTGCAGGCCTCCAGATACAAGGGATCCTCATGGAGAATCTGCTCCATAGGGTTCAGTCTGCCATCGAACAATGCTTGAAGGGTGGGTGGGAACATATCTGCACCTCCAAAATGTAATCAATAATATAATACAAAAATGATTATATCATTGTCAAGAAATGATTACTAAAATGATTACAGAAATGGAGGTGTAAGAATGACTGAGAAGTTTGTTCTCAAGGTAAAGAATGAAGATAAAGTGATTATGACGATTCGATTGGAAAGAGAGTTGCAGGAAAGGTTTGATCAATTGGCTGCACTTAGTGACAGATCGCGCAATGAGGTTGTGGTCATGGCCCTTCGCTACGCTCTGGATCATCTGGAATTGGTACCCAATGAGGAAAATGACTGAAATGTTTGCAAATTTCCCGGGGATGCTCTACAATAAAAGCGTCAAATAAAAATACACTCGCAAAGGAGTTTGAACTATGAAAAAGCAGGAACTGGCCGCCATGATCGACCATACCGTGTTGAAGGCCTTCGCCACCCAGGATCAGGTGAAAAAGCTGTGTGAGGAGGCGGCTGAATATAAGTTTGCTTCCGTGTGCGTAAACCCCACCCATGTGGCCTATGCCGCCCAGCTGCTTAAGGGCACCGGCGTGAAGGTGTGCACGGTGATCGGCTTCCCCTTGGGCGCTAACACCCCTGAAACCAAGGCATTTGAAACCAAGGACGCGATTTTGAAGGGCGCTGAAGAGGTGGATATGGTTATCAATATCGGCGCTTTGAAGGATGGCAACGTGGAGCTGGTGGAGAAGGACATCAAGGCGGTGGTGGATGCTGCCAACGGCACCCTCACCAAGGTCATCATCGAAACCTGCTACCTGACTGATGAAGAAAAGGTCATTGCCTGCCAGGCTGCGGCCCGGGCTGGGGCTGATTTCGTGAAGACATCTACGGGCTTTGGCACCGGCGGTTCCAACCCCCATGACGTGGCGCTGATGAAAAAGTCCATCCCCGCCCAGATGAAGGTGAAGGCCTCCGGCGGCGTGCACAATTACGCGGAAGCTCTGGCTGTGATCGAGGCAGGCGCTGACCGCATCGGCGCCAGCGCCGGCATGGCCATTGTGGCGGATGCTGAATAAAAGGAAAATGATACCCCTCCGCAGGATTAGTCCGGCGGAGGGGTTTGTTTTTGTGCGGCACAAGGGGCTTTTAATTCTGCCATTTCACATCCTGCTCCCGCACGAGGGGGTAAACCTTCAAGGCGTTCGCCTTCAAATCCTCCCGGTGCATATCCACGGCTGTCAGCCGGTTATTCTCATAGGTCTTGTAGTAATAAATGCCTCGGGTGGCGTTGATGCAGGCGCTGTAGAGGGTAAACTCCCAATGGCCGCCGGGGGCTTCCACGCTGCCCCGGGTCATGGCCGCTGCATCCAAGAGGTGGAAAAAGTGAGAAACGCTGGGCATTTCCTCCGGAGTGCAGGCGCTGTTCCACTTCAAAAAGGCGGCGCGCACAAAGCGAGAGGCGGGGGAAGCATCCCCTGGCAGGCCGATGCTGCCCA
>JAFUPO010000359.1 GCA_017481185.1 Clostridia bacterium
CCTGGGTGCCCTGCAAATCCTTCACCACCAGGGTGGGATTGGTATCCGGGCCGATAACCGCCGCCGCATACTTTTTGCCCACCCGCACGAACTGAATGGTATCTGCCAAAGAGTCCTTATAGGTGGTGCGGCCGTTATAGTCTACAATATAGAGCTGATCATCATACCAGGCTACCAGCGTTCTTTCGCCCACGGCAAAATCTGCCTCGCTGCCGATATGAAAAGACCAGCGCACAGCGCCCGTATCCGTCACGCAATGGATGGAAGCGCCGTCGTAATACAAAACGTATTCGCCAAAGGGCGTCACCTTCTGGCTGGCCAGGCAGGGCAGGGCAGTGGCTGATGCGCTGACCCGGTTGCCAAAGGAATTGACGCCCACGATTAACAGCACCACCGCCTGGATGATGCCGATGAGGATCGGCCATGCCCGGAGCATCCGCTGCCGGTTGTCTGTATGCATTTGATAAGGTCCCCGATGCTGCATGGGGTTCGTCCACCTCTTTCAGGCCGCTTCTTTAATTAAACGCAGGAGCGGCCCTGTTTTATCCTGTCAGGGGTATCCTTTACATTTCATCATCGCAAGGGCAGTCATGCTCATGGGGCGCAGCGGCATCCATGATCATCTCCGAGCCGTAAACACGGTTTTTGCGCCGGGCCTCCTCCACCAGCTTCACCAAGATCTCCTTGGTATTCAAGGGATCCTTGATAGACTCCAGGCGCAATTGGGGCTGGCTCTTGTCTGCCGAGTAAACAATCACCGTGCCGCAGCCGAAAAGCTTTTGCCATAGGGTGCGCACCACCTGGGTATCCCGCACCCGAAAGAGCATTACCTCATCGTGAACACTGGTGAACAGGCCCCTTTCCATAAACAGCCGATCGTCGGTAACGAAATATTTAGTAAAGGAAATCGGCAGCCCAAAATACCTTTTGCGATCCTGCCAATGAATGGTTGGATTCATTCAAATGCTCTCCTTTCAACACAATAGGGCAATCTTAAGTGTATAATGGCCGGGGCGGATTGTCAACTTCAAACCGTCCCATCAGCAAAAAAGAAAGGCTTCTGCTGCATGATATCCGAAGCCTTTTCAATCCGTATCTTTTTTATATTCCAGAATATCCTCCACTCGGCAGTCCAACACAAAGCAAAGCACATCCAGCGTCTTTGTGCTGATCGCCTCGCCATGTTTCATCCTATGAAGGGTATTTGAAGAAATCCCCTGTTTAAAAATCAGCTGGTATTCTGTAATCCCCTTGCGCAAAAGAGTCTCGTAAAAGGGGCGGTATGAGATCATTGGCATCACCGCCCTTATTCTATCCTGTTCAATATCTTGACTATGCTCAATATATTGAGTATAATGACACAAACAGGATAAAGGAGGCTCTCCCGCATGTATGATCATCCCGACGATCTGCGCAGCCAAGGCTATGTGCCACAGCAGCAGGAGAATATGTATTCTCAGCAACCCCAGGCCTATGGGCAACCCTATCCCCAATACCAGCAACAGTATCAAGGCTATCAGCCCCAGCCTGTTCCCCCGCAGGCTCAAAGACGCCCCCGCTCTCAGCAGCAGGGCTTTGCACCGCAAACCCTTCAGCGAAACAAACTTCTGCTGATCAGCGGCATCATCGCTGCCATTTGGTTCATTGTGGTCTGCTCCTCCTTCGCCAGCCTGATGAACGCTCCTTCTGCTGGTGACGAATGGGATCAAATGGCCTATGAGATCGGTACCGGCATCGGCCTTGCCATGCAGGTCCCCTTCCTGATCGCCGCGTTCATCGCCGCAGTTTTCAATTGGTTGGCCTGGTTCACGTCCAAAAAGGGCTTCGCTCTCACTGCAGGTATCCTCTTTGGCGTGGCTTTCCTGCTGGGCATCGGCAATGGCTTCGGCTTCATCCCCTGCATCATTCTTTCCTTCATGGGCTATGCAAAGCTCAAAAAGGATGGGTGGGCGTAAATTCCCTCTTGCATATTTGACCGGGCATGGCTTATAATAAATGAGGCTATGAACGGGCTATGCCTTTACATTGCTCTTAAGAGAGCCGCCGGTGGGTGCGAGGCGGCAG
>JAFUPO010000360.1 GCA_017481185.1 Clostridia bacterium
CCTTTTTTACAAAAAAGGCCTCTCCTCGCAAAAACCATCATGACCGTAACCCTTACCATGTACCTGATCGTGTGCCCCTTGGCGTTTCTGGCGGGGTTTGTGGATTCTGTGGCCGGGGGCGGGGGGCTGATTTCGCTGCCTGCCTACTACCTGGCGGGGCTTTCACCGGTAATGGCGGCGGGCACCAACAAGCTTTCCGCCTGCCTGGGCACCCTGGCGGCCTCCCTAAGCTTTATGAAGGGCGGTCAGATCATTTGGAAGGTAGCCCTGCCTGCGGCTGCGGCAGCCCTGCCCGGCAGCTGGCTGGGCACCACGGTTTTGCAGCACATACCGGAGGACGCCATCCGCTGGATGATGATTATGGCCATTCCCCTGGTGGCGGCAGTGGTGCTGCGCAAAAAAGGCGGCCTCCAAAGCAAAGCTAGGGTGAAGGATCGCCTCATCCCCCTGTGCAGCTTGGGCGTAGGCTTGGTGATTGGCTTTTATGACGGGCTGGTAGGCCCGGGCACCGGCACCTTTTTAATCCTGGCCTTTACCATGCTCATGGGCGTGGAAGCGGTTCACGCCTCAGGCAGCGCCAAAATAGTGAACCTAGCCAGCAACGTGGCTTCGATGATCACGCTGGCTTTTTCTGGCCAGGTCATTTGGGCCTTGGGCCTGCCGGTGGCGGCTTTTGCCATCATGGGCAACCTCTTAGGCGCCCGCATGACCATGAAAAAAGGCGTGGGCTTCATTCGGGGGATGCTCCTGTGCGTGATGGGGCTGTTGCTTGCCAAAATGCTTTGGGATGTGGTATCATAATTAGATGATTCCAGGGAAAGGGGAGCCTGCCATGAGGGCCTATACTGAATCGGAGATTAACGTGACCATTCCGGCGCGCCGCGACGACGTGCTGGTGATCCGCACGGCTCTGGGCGGCTGCGGCCTGCTTATGGGCCTGGATATTGACCGGTTGGACGATTTGCGCACTGCCGCAGATGAAGCCTGCGATTATCTGCTTAACCAGGGCCGCCAGGCTGACCGTTTGCAGATGACCTGCCGTCTGACGGGTCAGGTGATGGAAACGGAGTTCACCGCCCTTTGGAACGGCGAAAGCCAGCTTGCCCAGCAGGCGGATCAGGAGTTGGCTCAGGCCATCCTGGAAACGCTGATTCCCCATGTGACCTTTGAAGAGGACGATCAGGGCGTTTACCGCATCCGGCTGGGTCTGCCCGTGAAGGAAAGCTGAGGGCGGCCATGAACGATATGCATTTGACGCCGCTGCTTGAGGCCTACGCCCAGGCGCCGTCGCCGGGGCTTATGGACCAGTTGGTGGAGGGGTATTTGCCCCTGTGCCATGCCATCGCCCGCCGCTTTGGCGGTCGGGGTGTGGATGTGGAGGACCTGGGCCAGGTGGCCGCCATGGCGCTGATGAAGGCCATCCAGCGCTATGAGCCCGAAAGGGGCCTGAAATTTACCACGTATGCCGCCCCCACCATTACGGGTGAGGTGCGCAATTACATCCGGGATAAAGGCTCCATGGTGCGCTTTTCCCGGGATGGCCGCAGCCAGCTTTACCGGCTGCAAAAGGTGCGGGACAAATTGACCCAGGAGCTTTTGCGAGAGCCTACCTTGAAGGAGCTGGCCCAGGCTATGGAGATCTCCGCAGACGAATTGCTGGCTTTATTGGACCTAAGAGAAGCCAGCCAGATGTCAAGCCTGGATGCGCCTTTGTCAGAGGATGAGGAGCAGAGCATGGCTTATCGCCTGGGCCAGAGCGACCGGGGATTTGATGAGGTGGAGCAGTCTGACTGGATGCGATGGGTATTCAGCCAGGTGACACCCCAGGAGAAAAAACTGCTGGAACTGCGCTACATCCACCGCATGGGCCAAAGGGAAACGGCCAGTCACTTGGGGGTCAGCCAGATGCAGGTAAGCCGCCTGGAAAGGCGTATCCTGGGCCGACTCAAGCAAATGGAACAGGAGCAAAACCTCCACTAAGCGAGCTGTTAAAGGAGTGAATGCCTTGAATCAAAAGCGCCGACCAGCCGTGCGCCAGCGGGTCAGCCCGGTGCAGGTGGTGATCGTTATTGCAGTATTGGCCTTTGCGGGCTGGTATGTATATGAAAATATGTTCGATCACGGCAGCCAGTATGCCATGATTGAAACCGGTACCCTGGGCCCCAGCTATATGGGGGATGCGCTCATCGTGCGAGACGAGGTGCCCTATGATGCCGAGGGCGTGACCAGCGTGGATTATATCGCTCAGGAGGGCGCGGTTCTGCGCACGGGCGAAAAAATCTGCGACGTGTATTCCTCCGGCTATAACCAGAAGGAAATGACCACCCTGCAGGATTATCGGGACCAGATCAAGGAAAAGCAGCTGGGCCTTTTGCAGGAAGAGACCGCTTACGACCAGAAAATGATGCGCCTGGAAACGGAGGTGCTGGAGCGGGCGAAAGAGGTACGGCTGCTGGCGCACGGTGCGAAGGGCAACATGGTGAATCAGGAAGGCATCCTGGACACGGCCATCACGGCCCGGCAAAACTACCTGCGCCAGAAGTATGCTGATGACCAGAGCCTCACCCGGCTTTACGATGACGAATCTGCCCAGCAATTGCGCATTGAAAGCTGGACCAAGCAGTATGCCGCCAGCGTGGAGGGCGTGGTCAGCTTCTATTCCGACGGCTACGAGTATGGTCTGACCTCCAGCAATTATATGGATTTTGATCCGGCTCAGGTACGGCAGATGTTTGGAGGCAAGGCCCCGGAAAAGACTACTGTGCAAAAGGGCCGCACCACCATTTACCGCATGGTGCGCCCCAATAACTGGAACGTTTTGATGCTGGTCAAGAGCGACACCTGGACCCCGGTTCAGGGGCAAACCTACCAGCTTCGCTTGGAGGGCTTTGACAATACCGAGGTTTCCGCGGTGCTGGAATCCTACACCCAGGCGGGGGGCGAGCTGCTTTTGCGCCTGTCCGTTCGCAGCGACGTGACCCCTGTTTTGTATATGCGCACCTGCCAGGCGGAAATCGGTGAAAAGGTCAACAGCATGAAGGTGCCCAACCGGGCCATCTACCGCCACTCCAACGGCATGGACGGCGTGGTGGTGGTGAATGCCGACGGCAGCCAGGTGTTTGTGGCAGCCAATGTGATCACTACTGACGGCGAATATACCTACATCGATCCCATTCAGCAGGGCCTGCTCTATGTGGGGCAGACGGTGCGCTTATTCTAAGGAGCGGTTTGCGATGCTGGAAGAACGGCTGGGCAAGGTTCGCTCGGCGCTGGAGGAGGCCTCGGCCCCCTGGGGGCATAGGGTCAAACTCATCTGCGTGAGCAAAAATCATCCGGCGGAGGCCATTAACCCCCTGGTTTCCTTGGGCTATACCGCCATTGGGGAAAACCGGGTTCAGGAGATTCTGGCGAAAAAGCCCGAATTGGACCCGAATTTACAAATTCATCTGATTGGACAGTTGCAAACCAACAAAGTTAAATATATAATAGATAAGGTATGCCAGATTCAATCCGTGGATCGGATGAACCTGGCTGTGGAGATCGACCGCCAGGCCCAGAAGCATGGCCTTAGGATGCCGGTGCTTTTGCAGATCAGCCCCGTGGGCGAGCCTCAAAAGGGCGGCATGGCCCCGGAGCAAGCGCTGCCCTTTTTGCGGGAAGCGGCAAAGATGCCCGGTCTTCACGTGGAGGGTTTGATGGCTGTAATGCCTCAGACTGAGGATGAGGCGCTTTTGTGCCGATTGTTTGGAAATATGCGCGCCCTATTTGAACAGCTTCGAGATGAAGCTGTGAACGGGGTGGAGATGCGGGAGCTATCCATGGGCATGAGCCACGACTATGTGCTGGCCGCCCGGATGGGAGCGACCACCGTACGCGTGGGCTCGGCCATCTTTGGGCCCCGCAACTATTGCTAGGGAGGAAGTTACAATGGGTTTTGGCAGCATTTTTCAGTCCGTGAAGGATTGGGTAACGGACAAGAGCAATACCTTTCTTCACGGGGAGGCCTATGAGCCCTACGACTATTATGGCTCTGATGAGGATGCCCAGGAGTATGCGTCCCTGAACGAGGAAACCCAGCAGGCGGAGCCTGCGGCTCAGGAGGGCTACTATCAGGCTCCCTATGCTCAGCAGCCTCAGCAGGGCGGCTGGCAGAACAGCTATCAGCCTCAGCAGCCCGCCTATCAGCAGCAGGGTCAGTGGCAACAGCCTGCGCCCCAGCAGCAGAATCAGTGGCAGCAACCCCAGTATGCCCGTGAAGAAAACCAGTACCAGCAGTCTGGCTATCAGCAGCAGGCCCAGCAGCCCGCCCCTGCCCAGCAGCCTGACAACAATGTGGTGGCCTTCCCGGGCACCTTTCAGGCAGCTAATGGCAAGGCCTATGCGCATATTGAGCGAGTAACCCAGCTGGTCAGCCGGGAAAACTGCTACACCATCATTGATTTCATGAAGAACGGCGAGTCTGTGATTCTGAACATTGAAAGCATCCAGTCTGAGCAAGAGGTTCAGCACTGCGTGGATCTGCTTAGCGGCGCGGCTTACACCTTGGGCTGTACCATCACCAAGCTGTCCTCCCAGCGGCGCTGCTATCTGATTGCACCGCCTACGGTGCAGGTGCTGCCGGATGAGTTTACCCAGAAGCTCAACGTGCGCCGCACGGCTGGCCGCCCGGGCCGCACCCGCTCCTATGCGGAAAATCAAACTCAGCAGCCCCAGCCCATCGGCTATGAGGCGCCCAGCCGTTCTCCCTTCGCCCGGCCTTCCTTCCCGCCCCGGCCCAGCTATCAGCGCCAGGAGAGCCGCGAGGAAAATTACTACGACAACCGCAATGCCTATGAGCAGCCCCAGGGGTTCGGCCAGGAGCCCTATCGTGAGGCGGCTTACGGCGGCTACTAAGATAAGGACGAGCCATGATCGTACTGCGACTGATTTTCTGGCTGCTTGACATTGCCCTATGGCTGGCAGACGTGGGCTTGCTGGCGTATGTGGTGCTTAGCTACATCCGCTCCATGAACCCCACGGTAAACCGCGTGAAGCAGGCGCTTTCCTTGGTGTGTGAGCCCATGCTGATCCCCGCCCGGCGGGTGCTGGGGCGCTTTGTGCCCAGCAGGTTCATGTTTGTGGACTGGTCCCCCATCCTGGTATGGATTGTGCTGGGCATCGCCCGCAATATTCTGGATGGCTTGGAAGGGATTATTCTCTAAATGGCCATTTGGGAAGATGAACAGTTAAAGAACCGGTTGGAGGAATTGGCCCTTCGTTCAGCCCGCCGGGGGCGGCCCATGACCACGGCGTTCCTCACCCCGCCTGAGGCCCAATTGGCCCAGGGCATTGCCCGCAAGGCTGGGGTAGAGGCCCTGTTCAGCGCCGGATACCCCGGAGGCGAACGGCAGTTATGCTGCTTTTGCCCCCAGGGGGAGGAGGCGCAGTTTCCCATCCGATGCGCCCGCATCACCTGGCCGCCCAAGGCTCAGGCCCCTACCCACCGGGATCTTTTAGGGGCCCTGATGGCCCTGGGCATGGACCGGGCCATGATGGGCGATCTGCTGGTTTGGCCCGATCAGGGCCTGATCTTTGGCCTGCCCCAATTGTTCCGCACAGCTGTGGACGGGCTGAGCCAGGCAGGCAATACCCAGGTGACCTTGACCCTGCTGGAGGAAGTGCCTGAGATTCAGCCCCCGGCAGACTTTGAGGAAGTGCGGGACACGGTGGCATCGCTGAGGCTGGATAACATTCTGGCCTCGGGGATGGGCACCTCCCGGGGCAAAACTCTTGATTGGATCGCTCAGGGCCGGGTCATGGTAAACCATGAGCCCGTGCAGCACGCAGATTGCAGGCTGCGGCCCGGCGACTTGATATCCATACGCGGCTTTGGCCGCCTGAAAATTGTTCAGGTCGGTCAGCCTACCAGAAAGGACCGGCTGCCCATCATCCTTCATCGGTTTGCCGGCAAGAACTGAAAGGAGAAAATTCAAATGCAGATCACCGTTGAAATGATCGAAAGCAAGGAGTTTAAGACCAAGGTTCGCGGCTACGACCCCGCTGAGGTGGATGAGTTCCTGGATGCCATTTGCGATGAAATGGTAGCCATGGAGGAGGAAATCGAATCCCTCAACCAGCAGCTGGCTCAGCAGAGCGCCAGCCAGGCCCGCCCTGTAAAGGCAGAGCCCGCCCCCGCCCCTGTGGCTGCGGCCCCCGTGCGCAGCGCCGTGATGGATAAGGAGCAGCAGGAAACCCTCAACAGCCTGCTGATCAACGCCCAGAAGGTGGCGGATCAGACCGTGGCCGAAGCCCACACCCGCGCCGAAGCCATCGTGGCCCAGGCCCAGAAGCAGATCGATGAGCAGCTGGCCGGCCTGGAGGATGAAAAAGTGGCGCTGCAAGAAGAAGTGGAAAACCTTAAGAAGGCTGCCGCTGATTACAAGGAGCGCTTCCTGCGCCTGATGCAGGATCAGAAGCACGTTCTGGACGCTGAAACCGAGCTGTTTAAGTGAGAATACAACGGGATATAGTGCGAGGGGGAACCTTTCTTTGGGAAAAGAAGGGTTCCCCCTCGCACTCCCCTTAAAGAAACCATAAGGGGTGATTTTTCATGAAGATGACGTCGCTGTGCTATATGGAGAAGGACGGGAAGTATCTCATGCTTCACCGCACCAAGAAGGAGAACGACGAAAACAAGGATAAGTGGATCGGTATCGGCGGCAAGTTTGAGGCTGGCGAAAGCCCGGAGGATTGCGTTATCCGGGAGGTGCGGGAGGAAACGGGCCTGACCCTGACCCAGTGGCAGTACCGGGGCATTGTGACCTTTGTATCCGACGAATGGGGCACCGAGTATATGCACCTGTTTACCGCCGATGGCTTTGAGGGCAGCCTTAAAACCTGCGACGAGGGGGAACTGGACTGGATCAAAAAGGAGGATCTTTTGAAGCTGCCCATGTGGGAGGGCGATAAGATTTTTCTAAAAAAGATTTCCTCGCCCTGCCCCTTCTTTTCCCTGAAGCTAAGGTATCAGGGAGAGCGGCTGATGGAGGCGCAGCTGGACGGGATTGCCCTTTCAATCTGATATAAATCGGCTAAAATAAGAAAATGACAGCACGGGTCGATTGCCCAGAGATGCTGTCATTTTTTGTGCAAACGAACAACTAAGAAAGGGTAAAGATTGCTTGAATTTTATGATTTCTTTCATATTAATATGTTTGCGACTTGATTTTAGGCATTTGGAACAATATAATAACGTTGGCAGATGTCGTTATTGTACATTAAATACGAATTTGCTAAAAATTATCAATTCCGAAAGAGGGGCGCAGCAATGAAGAAAACCTATATGCAAACCACTCAGGAGGTGCTCAGTGAGTTGGGCGTAAGCACAGAAGGGCTTACCACCGCTCAGGCCCAGGAGCGGCTGGCCAAGTACGGCCACAACAAGCTTAAGGACGCTGAAAAGCCCACCTTGCTCCAGCGCTTTTTGAGCCAGCTGAAGGATCCGATGCTGATCATTCTCATGATCGCCGCGGCGGTGTCAGCGGTGACCAACGTCATCGCCGGCGAGAGCCTGGCGGAGGTTTTTATCATTCTGATCGTGGTTCTGCTCAACGCCATTCTGGGCGTGTTTCAGGAGAGCAAGGCAGAGGCAGCCATCGAAGCCTTGCAAACCATGACTGCCGCTACCTGCAAGGTGCTGCGGGACGGCAAGCAGGTTGTGCTTCACTCCGACGAACTGGTGCCCGGCGATGTGGTTATTTTGGAAGCCGGCGACAGCGTGCCTGCCGACGGCCGCCTGCTGGAGAGCGCTTCTCTTAAGATTGAGGAGGCTGCCCTCACGGGCGAGAGCGTGCCTGTGAACAAGATGATCGACGCCCTGGGCCTGAACGCTGGCCAGGATGATATTCCCCTGGGCGACCGCAAAAATATGTGCTATATGGGTTCCACGGTGGTCTATGGCCGGGGCAAGGCCTTGGTGACCACCACCGGTATGGAAACTGAGATGGGCAAAATCGCAGGCGCTCTGGCTGCCACCGAGGAGGGCGAGACCCCCTTGCAGAAGCGGCTGGATGAGCTGGGCAAAACCCTGTCCAAGCTGGTGCTTGCCATCTGCGTGTTCATCTTCA
>JAFUPO010000361.1 GCA_017481185.1 Clostridia bacterium
GGCACGGTGCGCAACGTCACCGACTTTGGCGCTTTTGTGGATCTGGGCGTCCATCGGGATGGCCTGGTGCACATTTCTCAATTGGCGGGTCGCCGGGTGAATCACCCCTCGGAAGTGGTTCGTGTGGGCGATGTGGTCACCGTGTGGGTACTGAGCGTTGAAAAGGAAAAGAATCGCATTTCCCTGACCATGAGGAGGCCCCAGAAATGAAAACCGGGCTGGTAATGGAAGGGGGCGCCATGCGGGGCCTGTTCACCGCCGGGGTAACGGATGTATTGATGCAGGCAGGCGTCACCTTTGACGGGGCCATGGGCGTATCCGCTGGGGCGGCGTTCGGATGCAATTATAAATCCGGCCAGATCGGGCGGGTTTTGCGCTATAACATGAAGTATAGCCGGGATCCCCGCTACTGTTGCCTGCGCTCGCTGGTTTTCACCGGCGATCTCTTCGGAGCGGATTTTTGTTATCGGCAGATTCCGGAAAAGCTGGATGTGTTCGATGAGGCGGCCTATAACAAAAATCCCATGGCCTTCTATACGGTCTGCACCGATGTGGAAACCGGCGAAGGGGTATATCATCTGTGCGCCAAGGCGGGGCGAGAAAGCCTGGAATGGTTCAGGGCCTCCGCCTCCATGCCCCTGGCCGCCCGGATGGTGAAGGTGGATGGGCGCAAAATGCTGGATGGGGGCGTGGCAGATTCCATTCCCCTCAAAGCCTTTGAACAAATGGGCTATGAGCGCAATGTGGTGATCCTCACCCAGCCCAAGGGCTTTAAAAAAGAAAAGAACCCGCTGCTGCCCCTTTTCAGGGTGGTTTACCGGCGCTATCCCAGGCTGGTGGAGGCTCTGGAAAAGCGCCACGAAAGCTACAATGCCGCCCTGGCTCATGTGGAAAAGCAGGAAAAAGCAGGAAAGGCCCTGGTGATTCGCCCGGCGGCGGCCCTGCCCATCAGCCGTTTGGAGCATGATCCCCAAAGGATGCAGGCAGTGCACGGGCTGGGCGTGAAGGCAGGCGAAAAACACTTGGAAGAGATCAAAGCCTTTCTGGCAAAGTGATGCTCGCATACCAGCAGAAGAAGAGAAAAAGGCGACCTCTCCGTGATTCACGGGGAGGCCGCCTTATAATTGATGTCAGCTTTTTTTGCCTGGCTGCAAAGATCCTTCGTTTGTAGGTTAAACAGCTTGCCGTTTTTGATGAAATGGGTGCCGCACTGCCGAAACTCAAAGGAAACATTTTGGCGGATGCACTGCTCCCTTAGATCAAGCGCCCAGGCGTAATCCAGGGGCCGCCCCTTCCGGTCTGATTCGCCGCCTGCCGCCACAAGCTCAATGCCATCAAGATATTTTTCAATATCGATCCTTTCAAGCAGGGGCTGCGCGGTGATGCACTTGTGCTTGATGGGGAGCTGGGCAAAAAGGTGCAGTCAGGCCGCGCTTTGATCATGCGCCAGCAGTCCATGCGCCATGGGTCAGCTTCCTCCAGCAAAAAATCTGAGGAGAAGCAGGTGTAGACCAGGCCCGGCTTCATTTTGTAGCTGCCGTTTTTCAGCCTTTCAAGGGGCTTTTTGAAATCTTGGGTTTGGATGATCTGGCCTGTATCCACGCCCCGCTTTAGATCGCCCTTGTGGATATAGCAATACAGGCAGCCTTCGCTGCATTTTTTGCAGCCCCGCCAGGGGTTCCAGATCGCCATATTAAAAGGTAATGGTTCTGGGCGCTTCGGCGAAGGAGCAAATCTGGGCGGTGGCATTTTGCAGGTAATAGACCTCGGTATTGCCATCGCCGGGCTTATACATGGCGCTGAGGGAGGGATAGGCTTTCAGCATATGGGCCTGGGCTTCGATGCGATCATCCAGCACTGCTTCGGCGCTGAGACGGATCCACTTGCCTTCCCACATGGCGGAGATTTCCACCTTGGGGTTGGCCTTCATCTGCTGGGCTACAGGCTTGATTTTGCCGGTCTGGATATAGAGCTTGCCCTCAAACAGATCCACAGTGCCGAAGGGGCGCACCCGGGGCTGATCTCCCTCCACGGTGGCCAGATAGTAAACGTTGGCCTTTTTCAGAAAATCATAGACTTCGTTCATGGCGCCGCCTCCTCTTGTTTTAGCCCTGGAGCCCGCGGGATTGCCGATCCATATCTTCTACCACGATGTCATAAATTTCCCCCAGGGAAGCGCAGTATTTGAGCACCTCCCAGGGCTCGTTGGTATGAAAATGGATCTTGATGAGGGTCTCATCCCCTACGGCCAGAAGAGAATCCCCCTCCAGGTGATCCACAAAGTAATCAAAAATTGCGTCCTCGTCCAGATCAGTGCCCTCAATGAGCAGCTGAGTATCATAACGATATTCGGTCATGGTTGGCCTCCTGTCAATAAAGTGTCTATTTGATTATACAACTATAATAGAATTTGTCAATGCAGCCCGGCGAAGAAGGAAACGCAGGTTACGGTGAGGATCCCAGCTGCTGCGATGGCCAGGCTGCTCATGGCTCCCTCCACAGGGCCCATCTCCAAAGCTCGGGAGGTGCCGATGGCATGGGAGGCTGTGCCGATGGCCAGGCCTTTGGCTGCCGGCTCCTTCACGCCAATGAGCTTAAAAAAGGCGGAGGCGAGCATATGCCCCATAAGCCCCGAAAAGATGATCACCGCCACCGCTAGAGGCACGATGCCCCCCAGCTCTTGGGCCACGGCCATGCCAATGGCTGTGGTGATGGATTTGGGCAGCAGGGTTACATACATCTGATGATCCAGCCCCCAGGCGAGGCTAAAAACAAGCACGCCGCCCAGGCTGGAAAGCACCCCGGCAATCAGGGCGCAGGCTACAGCCAGCAGATTCTTTTTAAGCAGGGTCATTTGCTCATACAGGGGAACCGCCAGGCAGATGGTGGCAGGGGTCAACAGCCAGGAAAGATACTGGGCGCTTTGATGATAGGTTTCATAGTCTGTTTTGGTCAGCTGGTTGATAGCGATGACGAGGATCACGCCGATAAGAATAGGGTTTACAAGGGCGGCCTTAAACCGGCGCCGCAGGAGGAGGCCGATCTCATAGGCGATGATGGTCAGCACGGCGCCGTAAAACAGGGAGGAGGTGAGCCAGTTAGCCATGGGGTTTGCGCCTCCTTTCCCAGCGAATAACAGCTTGGGCCGTCCAGCCGGTAACTGCCAGCACCAGCAGGGTCACAGCCACGGCGGTCACAGCCACCGGCCCAAATACCGGGGCCAATTGGGGCCATACATCCGGCAGGGCCGCCATAGCGGGGATAAACAGCATGGGCATGATCTCTAAAAGAAAGGTGGCGGCAGGCTTCACCTGGTTCAGCTTGATAAGGCCAGTTGCCAGCCCAGCCAGCATCAGCAGCATCCCATAGACGCTGGCGGGAATAGGCAGGGGCAGCAGCGCCCGCAGCCCTTCGCCTAAAAAGGCTGCGGCGATCACAATACCGAAGGAGCGCATAAAGGCCATGGAAAGCACCGTCCTTTGCTCAGGCCTCAAGGAGACGAAGCTTTTTCTCCCGCATGAGGTAATAATAAACGATTTGGCAAATAAAGGTTACCACCCAGCTGACGGGGAAGCAGCCATAGAGCACCTGAAGGGTGGGGGTGGCGGCAAAGACCGTATACACCCACAGGATGCGCAGGCCGCAGCTGCCCAAAAGGGTGAGCACCATGGGCACAAAGGAATAGCCGATGCCACGCAATTGCCCTACGGTAACATCCATCCAGCCGCAGGCGCAGTAGGCAAAGGCAATGGCACACAGGCGAATCATGCCTGCCTCGATCACAGCCGGATCCGCATTGTACAAAGAGAGCAGAAATTCACCGCCAAAGGTAAGAACGCCCCCCAGGATCGCGCTGATAAGGGTGGTTAGGGCCATGCAGTGCCAGTATACGGCTTTGACGCGCTTGACATTTCTGGCCCCAACATTTTGGCTGGTGAAGGTCAGATTGGCCTGGTAGACAGCATTGGTGGCCGTGTAAACGAAGCTCTCAAGATTCACGGCAGCGGCGTTGCCTGCCATCACGATGGACTGGAAGGAGTTAATGGCGCTTTGGATGACCACATTGGCCAGGGAAAACAGGGCGCTTTGAGCCCCAGCAGGGAGGCCAATTTTAAGGATTTCCCGAAAGGGGCCCTTGTATAGCCGTATCCTGCGAAGGTTCAGGGCCAGGCCATCAGGAGCGTTTTTCAAAGAGCGCAGAACCAGCGCCATGGCCAACCCCTGGCTCAGGGAGGTGGCCAGGGCGACCCCTGCCACAGACCATTTGCAAACGATCACAAACAAAAGGTTCAACACCACATTGGCCGCCCCGGATAGGGTTAAAAAATACAGGGGCTTTTTCGTATCCCCCGCAGCCCGCAAAAGAGCGGCGGCAAAATTGTAAACCAGGCTAAAGGGCACCCCGGCAAAATAGATTTGCATATACAGGGCGGCGGCAGGGCGCACGTCATTGGGCGTACCCATCCACGAAAGAAAGGTATCGGAGAAGAACAAGCCCACCAACGTCATCCCCAGGCCGAAGATAAAGCCTGCCGCAATGGCAGTGTGGGCCGTTTCAGAAACGGTTTTTTTGTCCTTGGCGCCCAAGGCCCGGGCAGCCACCACATTGGTTCCGGCGGAAAGCCCCAGAAACACATTTACAATCAGATGGATCAGGCTGGAGGTGGAGCCCACCGCCGCCATGGCTTGGGCTCCCTCAGGGCCTGAAAAGCGGCCCACCACGGCGATGTCCGCAGCGTTGTAAAAGAGCTGCAAAAGGCCGGTGAGCAACAGCGGAACAATGTACTTTATCAGACTGGGCCACAGGGGAGCGGATAGCATATCAACAGGGGCTTTGCTCTAGCGGGCCATCAGTGCCGCCTCCTTTGTGTTATCAGTGCTGCTATGTAGCTATTATTGTAACACAAAACCCCTCCTTGCGCAGGAGCAAAGAGGGGAAAAAGGGCTGAATTTTGGGGGATTCAGCGAGAAATATTTGGATTATTGAACCAGGGCCTCCTGAGGTAGGTGTTTTTTGCGCACGATGAAGTAGCAAATCAGATGGGTGCAGGAGGTTAAGACCCAGGAGATGGGGTAGGAGATGAAGAGACATTCGGGCGTGGGATTGGCGGCAAAGAGGGTGTAGATCCACACCACCCGAAGGAGGCACGCGCCGGTGAGGCTTACCACCATGGGCAAAAGTGAGCAGCCAATGCCCCGCATCTGCCCCACCATCACATCCATCCAGCCGCAGGTAAAGTAGGTCAGGCTAATCACTGCCAGGCGGCGCATACCGAACTGGATCACCTGGGGATCCCCGTTATAAATGGAAAGCAGAGGCTCTCCGAAAAGGTACAGTGCGCCGCCGGTGGTGCCGCCGATAAAGGTTACCAGCCCCAGGCATAGCCATAGGATGCGCTTGACTCGCTGGGGTTTGCCTGCGCCCATGTTTTGGCTGGCAAAGGTAATATCCGCCTGGTAAACGGAGTTCATAGCCGTGTAGACAAAGCCCTCCAGGTTCGCCGCGGCGGCGTTGCCCGCCATGGCTACAGACTCAAAGGAATTCACGGCGGATTGAATGAGCACATTGGAGATGGAAAACAGGGAGCCTTGGATGCCCGCAGGCAGGCCCACCTGAATGATTTGCAAAAAAGGCTTTTTGTAAATGCGCAGCTCCCCGGGCATCAGGCGGATGCTGGTATCCGCGTGCATCAGGCAGCGCAGGGCCAGCACCATGGAGATGGCCTGGGAAATGATGGTGGCCAGGGCCACGCCGTCCACCGACATATGCAGCACAATCACGAACAGCAGGTTCAGCACCACGTTTACCAGCCCGGCTAGGGTGAGAAAATACAAGGGGCGCTTGGTATCCCCCACAGCCCTTAAAATGGCAGCGGAGAAGGTGTATAAAAGGTTGAAGGGCATACCGGCAAAATAGATCTGCATATATAGGGTGGCTCCGGGCAGCACATCCAGGGGCGTGCCCATCCAGGCAAGAAAGGCGCCTGAGAAGCAAAAGCCCACGATCGTTAGCACAATGCCGCCGATGGCCGCTAGGGTGATGGCCGTGTGCACCGTGCGGGCAACGCTTTGATGATCCCTAGCGCCCCAGGCCTTGGCCACCACCACGCTGGCCCCTACGGACAGGCCCATAAAGACGTTCACAAGCAGGTTGATCAGGCTGGAGGTGGAGCCTACCGCCGCCAGGGCCTGCGGCCCGGCAAACCGGCCCACCACCACGATGTCCGCCGCATTGTAGAGAAGCTGCAAAACGCCGGTTAGGATCAGCGGGATGCTGAAGCGTACCATTTTCATTAAAAGCGGGCCGTTGGTCATGTCTAGATCCGGCCGAACAGACATTTTTCGGAACACTTTTGAATCCTCCCAAAGGAAAAATGAGCACACTTTTATTTTAACACAAAAAGAATACGAAAAAAGAGGGAAAATGACTGGTGAAATGCATAAATTTATCTGGTAAAATTTAAAGGATTAGGCTGGAGAATAATAGGGTTGATTTTTCCCTTTTGCTATCGGCCCGCAACGGGCCATAATAAAGGATAGCAAATATGCCTGCCCGAAAGAAAGGAGCTATTTGGATGCAGCCCTTTATGACCAAGGACTTTCTATTAGAAACCGAAACAGCCCGGCATTTATATCACACCTATGCTGCGCCGCTGCCGCTGGTGGATTATCATTGCCATTTGAATCCCCGGGAGATCTGGGAGGACAAGCCCTTTGATAACCTGGCTCAGGTGTGGCTGGGCGGCCGAACCCCCGACGGCGCCTGCGCGGGCGACCATTACAAATGGCGGCTTATGCGGGCCAACGGCACCCCGGAGGAGAAGGTTACCGGCCCCTGGGATGATTTTGAGCGCTTTGAAGCCTTTGCCAAGGCTCTGGAAAAGGCGATCGGCAACCCCATGTACCATTGGTGCAACCTGGAATTACGCAATTACTTTGGCTTTGACGGCTATCTGAATAGCCGCAACGCCAAAGCTGTGTGGGATTGGTGCAACGAGAAATTGCGCAATGACCCCGGCATGACCCCTCGAGGCTTGATTAAGCGCTCCAACGTGAAATACATCGGCACCACCGACGACCCCATCGATACCTTGGAGTGGCACGAAAAGCTGGCGGCTGACCCCGCGCTGGAGGTCACCGTGGCTCCCTCCTTTCGGCCGGATAAGGCGCTGAACCTGCACAAGCCCGGCTTTATTCAGTACATGGAGGCCCTGGCCCATTGCGTGGGCAAGGACGCCCTTGTTACCTGCGATGAGGTGGGCGAGGCCTTGGTTGAGCGGCTAGAGTTCTTCCGCAAGATGGGCTGCGGCATCTCCGACCATGGGCTGGATTATGTGCCCTTCCGCCTGGGCAGCGCCCAGGAGGCTGACCAGGCCCTGCAAAAGGCCCTGGCTGGCGAACAGGTTACGGCAGAGGAAAGGGAGATTTACCAGACCCGCCTGCTGTTGACCCTGGGCGAAAATTATCATCGCCTGGGCATCGTGATGCAATTGCATTACTCCTGCCTGCGCAACGTGAACCAGAAGATGTTTGCCCGCCTGGGCCCGGATACGGGCTATGATACCATCGGCGTAAGCACCTGCATCGTGGCCATCGCCTCCCTGCTCAGCGCCTTGAATGAAAAGAACGCCTGCCCCCAGACGATTCTCTACTCCCTAAACCCCGGCGACAACGCCGCCCTGGCCACCCTCACCGGCTGCTTTCAGAATGAGGAGATGCCCGGCAAGATCCAGCTGGGCAGCGCTTGGTGGTTTAACGACAATAAGCTCGGCATGGAGGAACAGATGAAGGCCCTGGCCAATGTGGGCCTCTTGGGCAACTTTGTGGGGATGCTTACCGACAGCCGCTCCTTCCTTTCCTATGCCCGGCATGAGTATTTCCGCCGCATCCTGTGCAACCTGGTGGGCAACTGGGTGGAGGCAGGCGAATATCCCGCCGATGAGGAGGCCTTGAAGGCCATTGTTGAGGGCGTTTGCTCTCTGAACGCGCAGCGCTATTTCCATCTTTGATCATAGAGAACAACAAGGAGGACAAACCCTATGAAAATGTCTTTCCGCTGGTATGGCGAAAGCGATCCCGTAACTCTGCAGTACATCAGCCAGATCCCCGGTATGCGCTCCATCGTGTCCGCCGTGTACGATGTGAAGCCCGGCCAGGTATGGCCTGAGGAGAGCCTGGCTGCCATGAAGGAAGCCTGTGAAAACAACGGCCTCATCTTCGACGTGGTGGAATCCATCCCCGTTCATGAGGACATTAAGCTGGGCCGCAACAACGTGCAGGAGCTGCTGGAGGTTTACTGCGAAAACATCCGCCGCTGCGCCAAGCACGGCGTGAAGTGCGTAACCTACAACTTTATGCCCGTGTTCGACTGGACCCGCACCCAATTGGACAAGGAAGCCAAGGACGGCTCCACCTCTTTGGTCATGTACTGGGAGCAGATGAAGGGCCTGGATCCTTTGAAGGACGATATTCACCTGCCCGGCTGGGACTCCTCCTACACCCAGGAGGAGGTGCGGGAGCTGATCAACGCCTATGCCCAGATCGGTGAGGAGGGCCTGTGGAAGAACCTGGAGACCTTCCTGAAGGCTGTTATCCCCGTGGCTGAGGAATGTGGCGTGCGCATGGCCATCCATCCCGACGACCCGCCCTATCCCATCTTTGGCCTGCCTCGGATCATCACCTGCGAAAAGAACCTGGATCGGTTCCTGAGCCTGTATGACAGCCCCGCCAACAGCCTGTGCCTGTGCACCGGCTCCCTGGGCTGCGCCAAGTTTAACGATATCCCCCGGCTGGTGGAAAAGTACTGCAAGATGGACCGCATCGCTTTCATGCACATCCGCAACGTGAAGGTCATGGAGGACGGCTCCTTTGAGGAGCGGGCGCACCTATCCTCCTGCGGCAGCCTCAACATCGCCCAGATCGTAAAGGTGCTGGTGGATAACGGCTACGACGGCTACGTGCGGCCTGACCATGGCCGCATGATCTGGGGCGAAACCGGCAAGCCCGGCTACGGTCTGTACGATCGGGCGTTGGGTGCGGTTTACATCAACGGCCTGTTTGAGGCATACGAGTCTCTGCGCTGACGCGTCGCAAAACCGGCCTGCGCCGCTTTTGCGAGAGGGCTGAGGAATGTTTAGCTCCATAAAATGTCGCTAAACTCCCCGCCCGACCGGCAAAGCCGGTCGATACGATTGAAAATGAAGGGGCGTTGCCCCTTCATTGCATCCCTGGGGCTCGTTCCCATGAATTGATTCTTACTAACAAGGAGATAAGACCATGCAGAAAAATGTTTTGGATACGAATTTGACCAATAAAGTTGTGGTAGTTACCGGCGCGGGCGGCATTCTGTGCAGCGCCTTCGCCAAGGTGGTAGCCCGGGCAGGCGCCAAGGTGGCCCTGCTGGATCTGAACTACGAGGCTGCCAATGGCTACGCCCAGGAAATCGTGGCAGAGGGCGGCATCGCCAAGGCCTTTGCCTGCAACGTGCTGGAGCGGGAGACCTGCGAAAAGGTAGCTGAGGAAGTGAAGGCCGCCTTCGGCCCCTGCGACATCCTCATCAACGGCGCTGGCGGCAACAACCCTCGCGCCACCACCGACAAGGAATACTTTGAGATGGGCGACATTGATGGGGATACCAAGTCCTTCTTCGATCTGGACGCCAATGGCGTGGGCTTCGTCTTTAACCTGAACTTCCTGGGCACCCTTTTGCCCACCCAGGCCTTCGCCAAGCAGATGGTGGGCCGCAAGGGCTGTTCCATTTTGTACATCTCCTCCATGAACGCCTACACCCCCCTGACCAAGATCCCCGCTTACTCCGCCGCCAAGGCCGGTATCTCCAACTTCACCCAGTGGCTGGCCAC
>JAFUPO010000362.1 GCA_017481185.1 Clostridia bacterium
GCAGGTGGAAAAGCAGCGCTCCCTGCGCCGCAAGAGCCGGGAGAAAAACGCCATCCCTCTGGTGGCTCTGGTGGGCTATACCAACGCGGGCAAGTCCACGCTGCTTAACAAGCTCTCCGGCGCATCGGTGTATGTGAAGGATCAGCTCTTTGCCACCCTGGACGCGGTGAGCCGCAATATCGCCCTGCCTGACGGCGGGGAGTGTCTGCTGGTGGACACCGTAGGCTTTATTCGCAAATTGCCCCATACGCTGATCAGCGCCTTCCGCTCCACCTTGGAGGAAGCTGCCCTGGCGGATGTGCTGGTGATCGTTTCCGATGGCGCATCGGACGAAATGATGAAGCAGCACCAGGTGGTGGAGGAGGTTCTGGATCAGTTGGGCGCTGTGAATCAGCCCCGCATCGAAGTGGTGAACAAGAGCGATCTGGGCGTTGCCCATCGGGAAGAGCTGCCCGGGGCCCTTTATGTTTCCGCCCAGAAGGGGGATAACCTGGAGGCTCTTCTCACGGCCATCGGCAGGGCGCTGCACGCCACCCGCCGCCCGGTGACGCTGATGATTCCTTTTAGCCAATACGGGCTGCTTTCACAGGTACGGCCTTTGGGGCGGGTGATCTCTGAGACGCATGAGGCGGAGGGGACCCGGCTGACCATCCTTTTGACCAATGAAGATATTGGCCGCCTTACCAGCCGCTGGGGCAGCGGGATATTTGTTGCAGAAAATTAACACACGCGGCTGCAAACTGTGTTATAATGGCATGAGTGTGAATTTCTGAGGAGGGAAGGGCATGGGTCTTGCATCAAGCCTTGCATCCGTCATTCTGGCGGGGGCGACGATGATGAACACAGCCTTTGACACGGCGAAGCCGAATATGGATATTGAGGGAACCATCTTTCTGGTGAACCGGCAGTATCGCATTACGGACGCCTATATTCCTGAAGTCCGTCGAGCCAATGTAACGGGTTCTGTGCGGGAAATGCGGGACGATGCAGCTGCGGCGCTGGAAGAGATGTTTGCTGCCTGCAAAGAGGAGACTGGCGCTACGCTGATTACCGTATCCGGCTACCGCAGTTATCAGACTCAGAAGACCATTTATAACCGCAAGGTGCAGAACACCGGCAGCCGAGCTAAAGCGGATGAATACGTGGCCTGGCCCGGCGCCAGCGAACACCAGCTGGGCATGGCCATGGACGTGAACCAAAAAAACCGCACTGATGGCCTCACGGCCTCCTTTGCTCGTACCAAGGGCGGCAAGTGGATGGCGGAGAACTGCCATCGCTTTGGCTTTATCCTGCGCTATCAGGAGGGTTGGGAGGATATTACCGGCTACAAGTATGAGTCTTGGCACGTGCGCTATGTGGGGCTGGAACATTCTGTGGCCATGGCCGAGGCAGACATCCCTATGGAAACTTATATGGATGATTATCTGGCGGATACCTTGATTACCATTCTGGAAAGTGATGCATCCTATTTGGTGGAGTAATCTTGTCAGCGTAATAAAGTGATAAAAACTCACATTCGTACTTGCGGATGTGAGTTTTCTTTGTTAAAATATGAGAATCTGTGACATATGGGAGGCAAGCCTGATGGCTAAGAAGCTGATCGCCTTGATTTTGGTGCTGGGTATATTGGGAACCTTAGGGGGCGCAATGGCGGAAGAAGCGCTGGTGCCTTGGGAGTATGAGGTGCCTCTGGCTGATCTGCAAACGGGCTTTTTGACCATGAACAACCGGGAGAATTTGCTGACGGAGGACTTTGAAGAGCCAGAGGATCTGGTGCGCCTGACAGTGCAGTGCACCTCTACCTCGGCGGTGCTTTTGCGGGAGGAAGCCAGCAATGCGCTGGTGCGGCTGTTCACCATGGCCCAGCGCCAGGGGATCAACCTGTATGCCAACAGCGGCTACCGCAGCTTCAAGACCCAAAAGACCATGTATAACAACCGCTTGGAGCGTATTGGTGAGGATGATGGCGTGGTGGCTTATCCCGGCGCCTGCGATAACCAAACCGGCTTGGGCGTGGATGTGATCAGCAAGGAATGGATTGGCAAGCAGGTGGATGCAAGCTTCGGCCAATCCGCTGAGGGCCAGTGGATGGCGAACAACTGCTGGAAGTACGGCTTCATCATCCGGTATCCCGAGGATAAGACGGAAATTACCCTGAACGCCTATCAGCCCTGGCATCTGCGCTATGTGGGCCGCAGGGTAGCGACCTACATGAATAATCAAAATTACAGCTTGGAGGAGTTTACCCTGGAATGGGAAGCGGAGCTCCAGGAGTTTTTGGATGCCGGCGGCGATGTTGAGGCTACCATTGCAGCGGCTGAGCTGCCTGCGGGAGAGATCATTCTGACGGACGAAGTAGGTCCTGACGGTGATTTCGAAGTGAGCCTGTATCGATAAGCGATGAAAGAACCTCTTCAAAAGGGGTTCTTTTTTTGCGCAAACGTAAAAAGATGCCGTTTCTGTCGAAAAAACCTTTGGGCTGCTCTTGCGCAATCCTGGAAGCTCTGTTAAAATCAAAAGAGCGCTTCCTGACGGAAAGCGCCTGTTTGAATGTCAGAAAGGATGAACCCCATCCATGAAGGTATACCATCCCCAGGCTCCCTACCAAGGTATTCCGGCAGAGAACGTCTTTCGCGTGGCTGATGATATGGGCGTGGAAGTGGGCGTTGGCTATGTGATCTGCTTCTATCAGCCGGATCTTTTTCCGGAGCGGCCCTTGAATCTCTATCTTCATATGGAAGCGCCTCAGGCGGCAAAGTATATGCTCTTTGGCGCTGTGCTGGCCCGTGCCAAGCAGCTGAGGGATATGTATCCCAACGTAAAGGCGCGGATCTACACCCAGGCGGAACCGGAGGATTCGCGCAACTGCGATTTCTATTTGCAGAATGGTTTCAATCTGGATGACGCGGAGGATGTGGTTCGCTTGGCCATGCCCGATGAGCCCAGCAAGGTGCCCATGAGCTGTGCCATCGCCAACGTTCCTCTAAATACTGAAGCAGAGCAAAACTATATGCTTATGCGCTTAAATCAGAGCCGGATTTCGCCGCTGAATTTGGGGTATTTGGAGTTGTGCCGGCAGAAACCTCATTTTCTGGCCCTGGCCCTGTACAAAGGCAACAGCATCATCGGTGAGGTGCTGCTGACCGGCGAGGGGTATCGGTGCGAATTGGTCAGTATGTATGTGGTGCCCCAGTTCCGCAGAATGGGGATGGGCAAGGCCCTTCTTCATCGGGCGTTGGAAATGCTCAAGGCCGAGGGGGTCACCCAGGTGTCGGCGGCGGTGCTTAGGCGCAGCCCGGCGCAATGCGCCATGGCCCAAGCATTTGGGGCAACATTCCTCAAAACCATCTCTCTGTATCCGGGTGTGAACTTGGAATGATATTTTTGCCAGGATTTCCGCGATTTTTTGCGGCAAATTCATTGACATTCCAAGAAAACAATGCTATCATGATATGGTTGTCCGCAGTCCGTGTTTTGCTATGCCTTTTTAGGGGGCAAAACAGGGCGAATTGGGTCAGAAAAGGAGCCGTGAAGAGATGCTGGAACAGTTGAAGGAGACTGCCGGTCGCCTGGTTGGAACCAAGCAGGTTCTGCGCGGCCTTGCCGCTGGCAAGATCGCTCGGGTCTTCGTGGCCGAGGATGCGGATGAGTTCATTTACCGCCGGGTGATGGCAGCCGCTGAAGCGGCTCAGACGCCCGTGGTGCGGGTGAAAACCATGAAGGAGCTGGGCCAGGCCTGCCGGGTGGAAGTTGCCACCGCTGCGGCCGGTATCCTTAAATAACAGCTCCCTGCGCTAAAGCGCTATAAACTCCGAGGGTTGCGGAGATTTTATAGATAATCATTCCAGGAGGTGCTTCCATGCCCACGATCAATCAGTTGATCCGCAAGGGAAGGGAAAAGGTTGTCAACAAGTCTACGGCGCCTATTCTGCAGGGCTGCCCCCAGAAGCGCGGCGTCTGCCTGAGCGTCAAGACCACGACGCCCAAAAAGCCTAACTCTGCCCTTCGTAAGATCGCAAGGATTCGTCTGACGAACCAGATCGAAGGTACTTGCTATATCCCCGGTATCGGCCACAACTTGCAGGAGCATAGTGTGGTGCTGATCCGCGGCGGCCGCGTTCGCGACCTGCCCGGCGTTCGCTATCACATCATCCGCGGCGCGCTGGATACTGCTGGTGTAGCCAAGCGTATGCAGGGCCGTTCTCTCTACGGCGCCAAGCGTCCCAAGAAGTAAGAATGTAACACCTGGCACATAGTGCAGTCTCCAGGGTTTTATGGGCCCCGATGGTTCGGTCTGTTCGGAACAGCAGGCCGGGGCAGGCGGGAGTGCTCGGAAACCGTGGCCAAAATGGGACGGCGTGATGCTGACTCGCTGTTTGATTGCCCGTGCCCAACGCACAAGGAGGTAAACACACATGCCCCGTCGTGGTTTTATTCCCAAGCGTGAGGTGCTGCCGGATCCCGTACATGGGACGACTGTTGTCACCAAGCTGATCAATCAGATCATGCTGGATGGCAAGCGCGGCATCGCCCAGAACGTTTGCTACAATGCTTTTGAAATGGTCGCCCAGAAGACTGGCAAGGATGCCAACGAAGTCTTCCAGGCTGCCCTGAACAACGTTAGCCCCCAGCTGGAAGTTAAGGCTCGCCGCGTTGGCGGCGCCACCTACCAGGTGCCTATCGAGATCCGTCCTGAGCGCCGCCAGACTCTGGCTCTGCGCTGGATCGTGGATTTCTCCCGCAAGCGCGGTGAGAAGACCATGGCTGAGCGCCTGGCTGGCGAACTGATGGACGCTGCCAACAACACTGGCAACGCCGTCAAGCGCAAGGAAGAAATGCACCGCATGGCTGAAGCCAACAAGGCGTTCGCTCACTATCGGTGGTAATATACAGAAGCGCTTTTCTTGCGATTCTAAACCTTGCCGCGATAGAAAGGAGAACAACTTATGGCACGCAGCCATCCGCTTGAGCGGGTGCGTAATATCGGCATCATGGCGCACATTGACGCCGGTAAGACCACTACCACTGAACGTAT
This sequence comes from Clostridia bacterium, assembly GCA_017481185.1. The sequence continues at coordinate 5,036 of JAFUPO010000362.1, forward strand.
TTTGTTCTACACTGGCAGAACCCACCGTATCGGTGAAACCCACGAAGGCACTGCTACCATGGACTGGATGGCCCAGGAGCATGAGCGTGGCATCACCATCACCTCTGCCGCTACCACTGCCGTTTGGCACGATCCGCTGGATCCTGACAACAAGGATCGGCAGTATCGTATTAACATTATCGACACCCCCGGCCACGTCGACTTCACTGTTGAAGTGGAGCGCTCCCTGCGCGTGCTGGACGGCGCTGTAAGCGTCTTCTGCGCTAAGGGCGGCGTCGAGCCCCAGTCTGAAACCGTTTGGAAGCAGGCTGAAACC
>JAFUPO010000363.1 GCA_017481185.1 Clostridia bacterium
ATCGTCATCACGCTGTACCAGAGCCGCGCCGCACGTCGGGCAGTCAGTACCTTCCAGCGTAGATACATGGAAGGTGCCGCTGCACTCAGGGCAGAAGCGGCGGCCCGCAATACGGGTTACCAGCGCCTCATAGTCAGCGTCCACACAAAGCGCAACATCAATGTTGGCAATGTTCTTCAACGCTTCAGCCTGCACCAGAGTACGGGGGAAACCATCCAGCATAAAACCCTTGGCACAGTCATCCATGGCCAGCCGCTCCTTAACGACGCCGATCACGACTTCGTCAGGAACAAGCTCACCCTTGTCGATATGGCTCTTCGCTGCCAGACCCATGGGCGTTTCCGCCTTAATGGCCGCACGCAGCATATCGCCGGTAGAGATATGGGGCAGATTATAACGATCGCGGATGCGAACTGCCTGAGTACCCTTTCCCGCTCCGGGGGGGCCCAACAGAATCAAATTCATTGTTCAGCCCTCTCTACTTCATGAATCCCTTGTAGTTGCGCATCAGCAGCTGGGACTCGATCTGCTTGCTGGTTTCCAGGTCAACACTGACCAGAATCAGCATACTGGTGGCAGCAAAACCGCTGATATTCAGCAGGTTGCCCAGCAGCATGGGGATCAGGGCCAGCACAGCCAGGAACAATGCACTAAACAGTATAATACGATTGACGATCTTTTTCAAGTGATCGCTGGTGGGCTTTCCGGGGCGAATGCCGGGGATAAAGCCACCCTGCTGCTGAATGTTCTTGGAAAGCTCCACAGGATTGAAGGAGATTGCCGAGTAGAAGTAGGCGAAGCCTACGATCAGCAGAGCAAGAACAATCGCGTACCAGGGGGAGGTCGTAGACATTACCCGGTTCCACCACTGGGTGAATCCCCAGTTGGGCCAAATCATCAGCAGCATCGAGGGGAACTGCAGGATGGTGGAGGCGAAGATCAAAGGCATAACGCCAGTGGAGTTCACCTTCATGGGCAGGTAAGTGCTCTGACCGCCGTACATACGACGTCCAACCATGCGCTTGGCATACTGAACGGGAACGCGGCGCTCACCCAGGTCAACCCAGAGGATAGCAACCACGATCACCAGAGCCAGCAGCACGATGACGGGCAGCCACAGCCAGGACAGCGTTCCGGCCTGCATATTCAGCAGGGTTGCACGGAAGCTGGTGGGCAGGCTGGCGATAATGTTGATAAAGATCAGCAGGGAGATACCATTACCGATGCCGCGCTCGCTGATGCGCTCGCCGCACCACATGGTAAAGGCAGTACCAGCAGCGTGGACGATCGCGATGAACAGGTAGTTATACCAGGCATCGTTGATCAGGATACCATACTGCATCTGCATGCTGATGGTCATGCCGACCGAGGTCAGCACGGCCAGGGCAACGCCCAGGATTCGGGTGTACTGGTTGATCTTCTTACGACCTTCCGCACCCTCCTTGGACAGCTGCTCAAGCTTGGGAATGGCAACCGTCAGAAGCTGAATCACAATGGAAGCGGTGATGTAGGGCGTGATGCCGGTTGCAAACACCGTGAAGCTCTCAAGGGCTCCGCCGTTGAAGAGATTCATCAACTCCATCAGACCGTTGCCCGCCAGGGCGGTGCTCAGATCCGCCGTATTGACGCCAGGCACAGGCACATGGGCGCCAACACGATAGATCAGAAGCATAAGCAGTGTAAAGAGAATCTTCTTACGAAGTTCGGGGATCTTCCATGCGTTGCGCAGCGTCTGAAGCATTTAGATCACCTCGAAACTGCCACCAGCGGCGTTAATCTTCTCCTCAGCAGACTTCGAGAATTTCGCAGCTTTGACGGTCAGTTTACGAGTCAGTTCACCATTGCCCAGGATCTTAACACCATCCAGAGTCTTCTTGATGATGCCGGCTTCCAGCAGCAGCTCGGGGGTAACCACCGTGCCGTCCTCAAAGCCGTTGAGCTGCTCGAGGTTGACCTCGCTGTAAACAGTAGCAAAGTGATTGGTGAAACCACGCTTGGGCAGACGCATGTACAGAGGCATCTGACCACCTTCAAAACCGGGGCGAACACCGCCGCCGGAGCGAGCCCACTGGCCCTTATGGCCCTTACCGGAGGTCTTACCCAAACCGGAACCGGTGCCGCGGCCCAGACGCTTCTCAGCAGTACGAGCGCCGGGAGCCGGAGTCAATTCATGCAGCTTCATGCGTTATCCCCTTCCATGATCTCTTCCACCGTCACCAGGTGACGAACACGGAAAATCATACCGCGGATGGAAGGATTGTCTTCCTTCACAACCACCTGATTCAGCTTCTTGAGACCCAGAGCGGCAATGGTATCGCGCTGATCCTTCTTGCCGGCGATGGTGCTCTTAGCCCAGGTGATCTTGAGCATATTCTTAGCCATTTCTATCTCCTCCCTTAGCCCAGGATCTGGTCAACAGACTTACCGCGTACGCGGGCAATCTGCTCAGCAGTCCGCAGCTGCTTGAGGCCTTCGATGGTAGCCTTTACGATGTTGGCAGGATTGTTGGAGCCACGGCTCTTGGTACGGATATCCTGAATACCAGCCAGCTCCAGCACGGGACGCACGGCGCCGCCGGCGATAACACCGGTACCCTCTTCAGCAGGCATCAGCAGAACGCTGCCGGTACCAAACTTACCGAGGATCTCATGGGGAATGGTGGTACCCTCGCGGGAGACCTCAACCATGTTCTTCTTGGCGGCTTCCACGCCCTTGCGGATCGCTTCGGGAATCTCAGCAGCCTTGCCGCTGCCTACGCCGATGTGACCGTTCTCATCGCCGACCACCATCAGAGCGGTGAAGCGGAAGTTACGGCCACCCTTAACGGTTTTGGCTACGCGGTTAATAGCTACCAGTCTCTCCTTGATCTCAGGGGTGGAGGAATCTTTATATTGGCGCTGTTCCATTTTGTTCCTCCTTCTTAGAACTCGAGGCCGCCTTCGCGGGCGCCCTCAGCGAGAGCAGCCACACGGCCGGTGTAGATGTATCCACCGCGATCGAAAATCACGGCCTTGCAGCCCTTAGCGATGGCGCGCTCGGCGATGGTCTTACCAATCTCCTTAGCAGCCTCGGTCTTGGTCATCTCAGCCACCTTAGCCTTGAGCTCCTTCTCCTGAGTGGAAGCAGCAGCCAGGGTTACACCCTTGGTGTCATCGATGAGCTGGGCATAGATGCCAGACAGGGAGCGATACACGCACAGACGGGGACGCTCGCTGGTACCGGAGACCTTCTTGCGAACCCGCAGGTGGCGCACCTTGCGAATCTGGTTCTTATCTTTCTTACTAATCATTGTGTGCCTCTCCTTTTAAGTCCGCTACTTGGCGGCCTTGCCGGCCTTACGGCGCACGTTCTCATTCTCATAGCGAATGCCCTTGCCCAGATAAGGCTCCGGGGGACGTACTTCGCGAACGATAGCGGCGATCTGGCCAACCTCAGCCTTGTCAATACCCTTCACAATAATGCTGTTGGGATTGGGAACCTCAAAGCTGATTCCAGCGGGGGGATCCAGCTCCACCGGATGAGAATAACCCATGGTCAGGGCCAGCTTCTTGCCGCTCAGAGCAGCACGATAGCCGGTACCGATGATGGTCAGCGACTTGCTGAAACCCTCGGTTACACCCTTTACCATGTTGTTGATCAGAACACGGTAGAGACCATGCTTGGCACGGCTCTCCTTGTCGTCACGTGCACGGGTCACAACAACGGCGTTTTCTTCCAAAGTCACCTTCAGATCACCAGTGATCTGCTGGGTCAGCGTGCCCTTGGGGCCCTTGACGGTGACCAGGTTGTCGTCGCTTACGGTGACCGTAACGCCAGCGGGGA
>JAFUPO010000364.1 GCA_017481185.1 Clostridia bacterium
TAAGAGCCTGTGCGAGAACGGTTGCAGTGGTGGTACCGTCGCCTGCTACGTCGTTGGTCTTTGTGGCAACCTCTTTAACAAGCTGGGCGCCCATGTTCTCAAAGGGGTCTTCCAGCTCGATTTCCTTGGCGATGGTCACGCCGTCATTGGTGATCAGGGGAGCGCCGAACTTCTTATCCAGCACCACGTTGCGGCCCTTGGGGCCCAGGGTGATCTTGACGGTATCAGCCAGCGCGTTAACGCCTTTTTCCAATGCGCGGCGGGCGTCCTCGCCATACTTGATCTGCTTAGCCATAATTCAATCAGCTCCTTTAATTTGTTGGCGGAATACAGCTTATTCCACGATGGCCAGAATATCGCTCTGGCGCACGATGATCAATTCCTGCTTGTCGATCTTAACCTCGGTGCCGGCATACTTGGAATAGATGACCTTCTGGCCAACTTCCACGTTCATGGTAACTTCCTTGCCGTCCACCAGGCCGCCGGGGCCAACGGCCACAATTTCGGCCATCTGGGGCTTTTCCTTGGCAGAACCGGGCAGCACGATGCCGCTCTTGGTGGTTTCTTCCATTTCTACATTTTTGATGACAACGCGGTCACCCAAAGGCTTCACGGTCATGGGATAATTCCTCCTTGCAATGGGGTTGTTTTCAAACTTGTTAGCACTCTCGATAAACGAGTGCTAAACGATACGAGCTTAGTTTACGCGATTTGTGAAATCATGGCAAGTCAGCCACTCGCCAAATTTGGCTGGATTCGGTTAAATTCATGTTAATAAATGCAAATAACTTTTAAAATCAAGAAATTTTAAACAATATCTCGTGAATTTAACTTATCTTGATGCCTGAGCGGTTTTTTGCTATAATAAGCCCAGAAACTACCTAACGAGAGGGGAAAAAGCTTGTGATCTCAGCCGCAGAGGCCCTGCTGGCCTGGTATGATACCCATCAACGCACCATGCCTTGGCGGGGGATTCAGGATCCCTACGCGACCTGGATCTCAGAGACCATGCTCCAACAAACCCAGGTCAACACCGTGCGGGGATACTATGCTCGGTTTATGACAGCCTTTCCGACCCTTGAGAGCCTAGCCAACGCGCAGGAGGAGCAGGTGTTAAAGCTTTGGGAGGGGCTGGGGTATTATAGCCGCGCCCGAAACCTATTGAAGGGCGCCCGGCAAGTGATGACGCTTCATCATGGGCAGCTGCCCCGGGATGAAAAAGCCCTGCGCTCCATCAGCGGCATCGGCCCCTATACGGCGGGAGCGATTCTTTCTATTGCCTATGATCTGCCCTACCCGGCGGTGGACGGCAATGTGATCCGGGTGATGACAAGGCTTCACGGCATCCGGGAGGATGTGGGTATCCCCAGCGTTGGCCGAGCCATTTATCAGGCTGTTTTGGATACCATGAGCAAAGAGCGCCCGGGGGATTTCAATCAGGCAGTGATGGATTTGGGAGCGACCATCTGCGTGCCGGGCACGCCTAACTGCGACGCCTGCCCGCTAACGGGGCATTGCGACGCCTTTGGGGCAGGGGATGCTGAAATGCTCCCTATTAAGATGAAGGTGAAAGCACCCAAGGTGATCCTGATGGGGGTGGCCATCGTCACCTGCCAAGACAAGGTATTGGTTCTCCAGCGGCAGGAGCGGATGCTGGGCGGCCTGTATACCTTTGTGACCCAGCCGGAAGGAAACACGAAAACCGCCCTGACCAAGCGCCTGAAGGCTTTGAAGGTCAAGGCAGCTCATGAAAAGGAATTGGGCCAGGCCAAACACGTATTCACCCACCAGATTTGGGAGATGCGCATCCATCATTATACAGCTGAATCCATGGCAGCTGTGCCCCACGGCCAATGGGTAAACAAAGAAGAGCTTGAAAAGCTCCCCTTCCCAACGGCTATGAAAGCAGCCTTAAAATATTATAATATGGTTTTCTTTGGGTGAGAGCGCAAGAGAGGGTATTTCTTTTTTAAAAAGAAATACCCTCTCTCGCATAATGCTTCCCCAGTTCACCGCGCCTTCCCGGTCAGGGAGATCAGCGTGGCTGTGGGCTTGTTGAACACGCGGCCAGGCATAAAGGGATAGTAGTCGGATGCGCCCAGGCCGGGGCTGATATTTTGAGGAATATTGCCCACCCAATCGAGCCCCCGATATAAAGCAGGCTCCGGGAACCAGCCCAAGCCGGGCACGTATAGCGCCGTATCCACAAAGGGAACCACCCACTGGCCGCCGCAGTAATGGCCGGAGAGGGCCAAATCCACATGGGTGAGGCTCATCACGGATTCCTGTAAGTAGTCCGCCTGATTCTGTAGGGTGTAATCGGTCAAGGGATAGTGGGAAACTAGGATCTGCAGATCCTTCTCTTTCATGGCTTTTTTAGCTGCTTCCAGCCGGTCAATTACATCGGTATAGTAATCCAAGGCCCGCAGCATGGCCGCGCCGTCGGGGGTGTTTTCCAGGCCGTCGGCAGTAATCTGCTGGCGCTGGTATTGGTAGCCGGTGCGGGCCGAATTGGTATCCAGGCTGTACTGGTATTCGGGACAGAACCAAAGGGTGCGGCCCGAAGAAGTTTCCAGGGCATAGGGGGCGTCCAGATAAATGGCGCCGGCTTCCATGGCTGCCTGTACCCAATCGTTGTAAA
>JAFUPO010000365.1 GCA_017481185.1 Clostridia bacterium
GGCGCAGCCCCAGCCCCAGGAGGATAAAAAGCTGCGACAGGGCCTTGCCAGCCACGGTAAGATTTCGGGGAAAATAGCCCGTGCCGGAGAGGATGGCCCCGGCGATGCCCTGGGGGTGCTGCGTCAAATAGCAGCGAACCAGAAAGCTGCCCATGGAGTGGCCCAGCAGATAATAGGGCAGGGAGGGATAGCGCCTCTGGGCCCAGAGGCGTACCTGATGGAGATCGCAAAGAAGGTGATCCCACCCCTGGGCCTTGCCGAAAAAGCCCAGGCGGCTGGCCTGAGGGCCATGGCCTGCATGGGTGTGGCCCACCACGGCATAGCCCCTTTCACAGAGAAAGCGGGCGGGCTCATCATAGCGCTCCATATGCTCGGCCATGCCGTGCACCAGCTGGATCAGGCCCTTGGGTTCCCCCTGGGGCAGCCACAGGTAAAGGGGCAGGGTTTCGCCCTTGAGGGCGGAGGGCAGAAAAGCGGCGGCAGTCATGGCGAAAGCTCCTTTTTGATAAAAATTTGACTCAACCAGCGCAAGGCATTATAATAAAATCTGGCCCGGGAGCAGCCCGGGCACGAGGGCGCTCAGCTCAGGGGGCGGCGGTGCGGCAAATCGCAGCGTTTCCCCCGTGGCTGGGTGGCAAAGGGTCAGGCGAAAGCAGTGCAGGGCAAAGCGCCCGGGCAGCCGCGCATCCCCCTGGCCGTAAAGCCAGTCACCCACCAGGGGATGGCCCAGGTGGGCCATGTGAACCCGAATTTGGTGGGTGCGGCCTGTATCCAACTGAAAATGAACCAGCGCGATCCCCTGGCCCTGGGCCAGGGTTTTATAATGGGTTCGGGAAGGCTTGCCCAGGGGATCCACCAGGCGGCGCACCCCTTCCCCCTGGCCGATGGGCAGATCGACGATCCCGGCGGCAGGGTGGGGAAGCCCTTGGGTCAAAGCCCAGTATTCACGGGTGAAGGCGGGGGAGTGCAAAAGGCCCTGGAGCTGATGGTGGCTATGGGCTGTGCGGGCGACAACCATCAGGCCGCTGGTGCCTGCATCCAGCCGGTTCACGGGGCGAAACACAAAGTCCTGGGGGCAGCCCAGGCGGGCGTAGAGGCAGTTTTCCAGGGCGTTGTGAGACTTGGTGAGGCTGGAATGGCAGGCCATGGGGGCCGGCTTGTTGACGATAAAGAGGTGCTCGTCCTCATAGAGGACGGGCACTTTTTGCTGGCAGGGCCGGGGCTGGTAGGCGGGCCTTTCGTGCAGGGAAAGGGTCACGGTATCCCCCGGCTGAAGCAGCCGGTTTCCCCGGGCCAGCTGGCCGTTGACCCTGACGCCCCCGGAGAATTTGAGCCGCGAATACAGGCTGGGGGAAACCCCCATATCCCCCAGGATAAAGCGCTTTAAAAGCTTCGCCTCCCGGGCCACGGCCACCAGCTCAGCCACGGCGCAGGCCGCCGCTGAGAGCAAGGGGGCCTGAGGCAGCCAGGGTGTTGGGACGTTCAAGGGTCATGAAAGATCACTCCTTTATGCGAATAGCCGCCGCTTTTTCACAAAGCAGATCCAGCCCTGCCGCGCCCATCAGGGCAAAGAGGGGCAGGTGGTTGAGGATATAGCGGCTGCGGGCTTCAAATAAAAGAAGAAACAGGATCAGGCCCAACAGGGTCAGCCGTGAGGCGTGGAGCAGGGGCGGCTGGTTCTTTTTTAAGCTGCTTAAGGCCATCAGGAGCAACACAGCCAGCCACAGCCCATCCCCATAGGCGCGATAGAGGGCGGAGCCCTCGGCGTTGGGATGGGTGAGGGTCTGCATGGCTACGCTGATGGGGTCAGACAAAAGGTAGACCTCCACAAAGCGCCCTTCCTTGCCGTAATAGAAGGTGCCATCCTGCCAGGTAAAGGCAGCCTTGCGCCAAAGAAAGTTCAGATAGCCGCCCAGGCCCATGGATTCCAGCCGCCGCGCAGCCTCGGCGATGACCTTTTCGTTTTTGGCAGCCCGGCCCGGCACATTTAGGATAAGGCCTTCATCATGAGAATTGTAAGCGCCGTATTTATCGCCGTCTGTGGAGAGGCCGAGCATGAAATAGTAGGGCATGGTAACGCTGTTGGCCTCTACGGTTTCAGCGTTTAGGTTATCGGGGGCGATGGTATAGCAGTACAGATAGAACCCTTGGGTGCCTCCCCAAAGGATGGCCAGGGCCAGAACCAAACAGGCCAGCTGCTTGAGATAGGCTTTGCAGCTTTTGCAAAGAAGAAAAAGGAAAGAATCGCCACTGCGATAAAAGCAATTAGGGCCGTGGGCTTGAACAGATACCCGATGCAGGCCGCCAGGCCCATCAGCGCCCACAGGCCCAAGGCTTTGGGAAAGGGAGCTGTGCGGGCCTTATCCCACAGATAGAGGATAAGCGGCGGGTAGACAATGGTCAGGGTGTCCGTATAGGGCACGGAGTTCCAAAGGTTGAGAAGGATGAGGGGCAGCGCGATGAGCAGATACAGCCGCATCCCCCGCCTGCCCAGGCTGCGCCGGGCCAAATTGGCCCCCAGCAGCACCGCCGTATCCACAATGACCAGGTTGAGAAGCACCAAAGGCAGCATATAGTCATACACTTTTAGATCCAACAGCCACCAAACCAGGTTGCCGTAAAGCACATACAGGGCCAGGTTGTTGGGATAGCGGCTGGCGACTTCAATACCTTCGCCTACATCCACCAGGTTCATACCCAGCTCCATGGAGGAGTACACATCCCAGCCGTATTCGCCGTAGACACTGAGCATCAGCCCCACCTGCAAGGCAAGGACAGCCACCCCGCCCATAAGATACAAAGCCAAGCGAAGCCTTTGGCTCAGGGGCTGGATGCGCTTATCCAGCTCCCAAAGGGCAAACAGGCAAAGGGCTAAAACGCCGACAAACACGCCCATCACCGGCAGGGAGGCAAGCCGATCAACGCCCATGGCCAGCGCCATGGTTAGATAGAACAGGCCGAAGATACCGGCCATTAGGATACAAACCACCCGGTAGGGTTTGGCGTTGGAACGTTCAAGGGTCATGGGGTTTCCTCCTCAAAGACCAGACTTTCATGGCAGGTGTGGGTCATGTGACGGATGGGGTATTGGCTCAGGGCCCTTAGGGCCTGGCGGGCCTGGGGCGCGCTGGCGAAAACGCCGAACACGGCGGAGCCGGAGCCGGTCATCAGGGCGGCGAGGGCGCCATGGGCCTTGAGATCGGCAATGGCCTGGCCGATGGGCGGGCGCATTTGACGGGAAACAGGCTCTAAAACGTTGGCCAGGCTGGGGAGCAAAAGGGGGATATTTCCCGTTTCAAGGGCCTGGCTGGCTTGATCGATCAGGGGGCGGCAGGCAGTGCGATCCTGGGCGTAGGCCTCAAAGACCTGCTTGGTGGACAGGCCCCGGCAGGGCTGGAGGATCACCAGCCAAAAGTTTTTGGCGCAGGCCAGGGAGGTCATCTCTTCGCCAATGCCCCCTACCCGGCACAGGCCGCCCCGCAGGCAGAAGGGCACATCCGCCCCGATGGTAAGGCCGATGGCCTCCATTTCCTGCTGGGAAAGGCCCAAACGCCAAAGCTTGTTCAGCCCGGCGATGACCGCCGCCGCATCGGCGCTGCCGCCGCCCATGCCCGCCCCGGAGGGGATGACCTTTTCAAGGGTCATGGCTGCGCCCAGGGCCTTGCCGCAGGCCTTTTGCATGGCCCGGGCGGCCTTCATCATCAGGTTATCCTCCCCGCAGGAAAGCCAGGGGATCCCGGGGATGGCGAGGGTCAGCTCTGCCTGGGGGAAAGGGTGATGGTGTCTGAGAGGGTGACGGGCTGCATGAGCATATCCATTAGGTGATAGCCGTCCTCACGGCGGCCCAGAATGTTCAGGCTCCCGTTGATCTTGCCCCGGGCGTGGATGCGCATACGCTGCCCCCTCCTCTTCCAAAGTGTGGTATGTTCATTATAATCATAAGGTGTGACCTTGACAAGGTAATTCCCTCTTCA
>JAFUPO010000024.1 GCA_017481185.1 Clostridia bacterium
CCGGATAGCCGCCAGCTTTTCCACACCAGACTGGCAAATAGAAATATTTACCACCCGGCGGTCATTTTCATCCCGGCAGCGCTCCACCAAGCCCGCCAGAATCAACCGATCCACTAGTGGAGTAATATTGGGTTTGGCAATGCCCAGCCGCCGCGAAATCTCACTGACGGACATGGATCCATTATCGTTGAGCATAGCCAGCACCTGCACATGAGATAGGGGGATGTGGTACTCCCTTTGAATCACATCCATATGCACCAGACGCTTGCGAAAAATAGGCAGGGCATTAAACAAATTTTGCGCGACCTGATCCACCAAAGCCGCGTCAACCGATTTCTTTTTTGCCATATGAACCTCCATTTTCGGGGTCTTATCCTCGATTTCATTATATAACGGAACTTATCCAAAAGCAAGAAAATAGTGAAATTTCGGCCTATTGGGAAGAAAACTCCCGGCCCCAAACGTTTCTATTTTACAATCATCCCAAAATCGTTTACAATAATATGGGAAAATCATAAAGGCGGTGACCTGAATTATGGACAATTTCTGGAATCAGCTTTCCGAATATTTGCCGAAATCGGTTGATTTTTTGGTCTATGTTGCCATTGCCGCAGTGACGCTAACCGGCCTTTTCAAGTGCCTGATTCCCCTGTGGCGGATGGGCTCCCTCCTCCACCGGGGCGTGCGCCGGCTGGAGAAGCAGCCCAGCGGCGAACATCCTGTTTGGCAGGATATTCGTTTTCTGGGCCGCCCCTTGGAAGGCGCCTGGCAGCGCTTTTTAATCAATGCGGAGCAGCTGGATCTTCGGGGCCTGCCCTGCGATCCGGAGGAATACATCAACGAGGCTACCGTGGTGGATGGGCCTGGCAACGCTCAATTGGCCGACCTGATCCCCAGCCTGCTTACCTCCTTGGGCATCCTGGGCACCTTCATCGGCTTGATGAACGGCCTTTCCGGGCTGGACTTCACCAATGCGGATATGCTTATCGCTGCCATCCCTACGCTGCTGGATGGTATGCGGTTTGCCTTTGCCACCTCCGTGGCTGGCATCTCCTGCTCCATTGCCTTCAATATGCTCAATCGTATGGCAGTGGGGCGCTGCTACAAAGCGTTGGATGATTTTTCTGATGCTTTTGCTCATCTGGCCATGCAGCGGCCCTTGGATCATCCGGTGCAGATCATCTGCCAAAATCAAGATCGCAACGTCATGCTCCGCTCCTCTGGCGAGGAATTGAGCGTGCGAATGGCGGGCAGTATTGAAATGGCTATTGGCCGGGCAATGCATCCTGTGACGCTGTCCATGGATAACTTTATCATGGGCGCTACCCGCGAGCAGATTGACGGCGTCAATCGCATTGTAACCCAATTTGTAATGCGCTTAAACGAATCCCTAAACGGCCAGTTTCTGCAACTAGGCGAAACGCTGACCCAGATCAACCAGGCGCAAACGGTATCTGCCGAGCGCCTTGAAGCCTCCATGCAGGCAGCCCAGGCTATCGTGGCGGATGTGAGCGGCCTGCACGCATCCACCCAAAAGGTCATGGAACGTTTTGAGAGCTACATGAACGAAATGACCCAAACGCGCGAACGGGATGAAGCATTTGAACAGCGCAGCACCAACCTGATGGATAAGCTCCACCAGGCTGCCCAGGCGCAAGCGCAATATCTGGATACCCTTAAAAACCGCCAGGCGCAGTTGGAAGATGCCATGGATCAGTTTACGCGGGTCAGTGCGGAGCACAGCGCAGCAGTAGACGCATCCTCTCAAGAATTTAGAGATTCCAGTCGTTTGTTGGCTGACTCCTACGCCTCCTTCGTAGAGAACATCACCGAAGGCTTGGGGCGCGCCCTGGGGATGTTTGATGAGAATATGCACACCCTCATGGATACTCTAAGAGAACAGCTGAACAGCCTGAATACCACCGTCAACCAAATACCCGATAAACTGACCCAGGCGGATGACCAGTATACGCAGCAGGTCAACACCTACATCACTTCCCTTTCCCGGCTCCAGCAGGCCATGACGGACATTGCCAATGCCATTGAAAAGCCTGTTGAAGGGAAGGAGGCGTAAAGATGGCCCAGCGCAAACCTTCTCCCCGAGGCCGCCGGGGTGATAACGGCGGCAGCTGGATCTCCTATTCAGATATGATGGCAGCGATGATGCTGGTTTTTGTGCTGATTCTTTGCTACAGCCTCTACCAGTACTTTCTCATGCTGGAAACCAAGACCCAGGAGCTGAATGATCAGCAGACATTGCTAACCAGCCAGCAGGTGCTTCTGGCTGACCAGCAGGCTCAGCTTTCAACCCAGCAAGCACAATTGGCAAAGCAGCAGACCACCCTGGATGAAAAGGAAGCGGCGCTGCTCACAGCTCAAACCAGCTTAAAAGATCAGCAGGCGCTGCTGGATCAGCAAAGCGCTACCCTTCAAGCCCAGCAGACGCAGTTGGATGAAGCCCAGGCTGCCTTGGCTCAACAGGAAATCGCCCTTGCCCAGGCACAGGCGCAATTGGCAGACCAGCAAACCCGGCTGGATGCAGCCGTTTACCTGGTTGAAACGCAAAAGGAAGCGCTGGCCAGCCAGCAGAACCAGATTGATGATCTGGTTGGGATGCGAACCCGAATCATTCAGGATCTAAGCACTACCCTGCAAAGCCAAAACCTTCGCGCCACGGTGGACGCTAATACCGGCAATATTGTGCTGGATAGCGCCGTTTTCTTCGATACCGGCTCCTTTACCATCAAGGACAGCGGCAAGGCGCTTCTGGATCAGTTTGTCCCTGTTTATCTGAGCGTTCTGCTGCGGCCCGAATATGAGGATTATCTGGGCAGCATCATCATCGAAGGCCATACGGATACCCAGGGCGAGTATCTGATGAACCTTGAATTGAGCCAGCAGCGGGCCCTGGCTGTGGTCAAATACTGCTTGCAAATGCGCGGCCTGACCCAAACCCAGAGGGATATGCTCCAGCAGATTCTGATTGCCACGGGCCGCAGCGAATCCAACCCCGTGTATTATCCCAACGGTTCGATCGATATGGAAAGCTCCCGTCGCGTTGAATTCACCTTCAACCTGAAGGATGCCGAAATGATCGACGAGATGAATCGGATTTTAACAACGAATCCATAAAGGATGATAAGTTATGAAATATATTGCAGCCCTGATGGTTATTGTTCTGCTTGCGGCCATCGGCGGTACTGGATACCTTTACATGACGGCGAATCTGGTGGTGGAGGCCACGGGCCTTGCCTCTCATCCAGCCTCAGAGCAGAAGGTCACCTTTGATGATCTAAAAAATCGGATGGAACTGGGCGCCCTTCAGGGCACTGCTTTCACAGCAGAAGTCCCCGGCAGTGCAGAAGATTACGTTTTCTACACCTACACCCTGAGGCTGCGAAACGACTGCTTTCTGGATTTGGACATGATCGAGGTACAAATTGTACCTGTGGAAGGCGATGTTCTGCAAATGGGTGATTTGCAGGCACGCGGTCTCCCCGCCCGCTCCACTGGCGATATTTCTGCCACGATCCTTACACGGGCAGGCAATCACAACGTCCGCGAGATCATCGTTACCTACTATGTGTGGGGCGTTCCCTACACGCTTAAAACCACCTACGGCTGATATGCAAAGGCGGGGCTTTCGTTTATGAAAGCCCCGCTAGCCTCTTTCTACTAAACTTCCAAAACGCAAAAAAGGCCTTCCGAAATCCCGAAAGACCATCTTTGCACAAACTCAGCTTACTTGCCCAGGATGCACAGCGCCAGGGACATCACAACGAACACCACAGCGCAAATCTTGGTCAGCAGAGCCAGCTTACCTTCCATGGACTTAGACTTGTTCTTGCCAAAGAAAGTCTCAGCGCCGCCAGTGATAGCGCCCATGCCGTTGGATTCGCTGCTTTGGAGCAGAACGGTCACGATCATGATCAGAGAAGCGATCACCAGCAGAATACCGCAAATAACTTCAAAAGCGCCCATTGATAAAACCTCCTTGATTTCGAGCCTTGTTATTGTATCATATTCCATACCAAAACACAAGGGCGAATTTACAGAATCATCCGGGCAGGATTTTTGCCTACACAGTGCGAATTTTTATAGATGACACTTTATTGGTCAGGAGGAAACTTATGAAATGTCCCAACTGCGGCCAATGGAATCAGGCGTCCTTGCCCCGCTGCTTTAAGTGCGGCACGCCTCTTGCGGCCCCTAACAATACGCCCGCCTGGAAGCATGACCTCAAAGACAACGGGCCTGCCAAGGTCTACCTTCAGGTGGATGAAGACGGCGATGTGCTGGCCCAGGCGGATAAGCGGGATGTGCTGGCCCATGAAATGGATCAGCTTAAAAACCGCATCCAGCAGGGCGAGCAAGTTCAGCGCAGGCTGCGGGAGGAAGGCGCCAAGCGCGGCTTTGCCCCCTCTAGCCTCACGGTGCGCAGCCATACCACCCGAGAGACCTTCTTCTCCCTTAATGACGACCCCACGCAAACTCTGCGCCAAAATGCTATTGCAGACGACCCTACCCAGGCGGTTCGCAAGCGGCCCCAAGTGTATGGCGATCCCAGGGATTCAAGAACCTATGAGTCCCTTTGGGATGAGCAGGGCACCCAGCATATGCACTACACTCGCCCACAGGATATGACCTTTCGTCATAAGCCTGTGCGCAGGATGGGCTTTCGCCGCGTTCTTCGGGTGCTGATATTGCTGGTCTGCGCCGGTCTGATTGCCGGCGGAGGTTTGATGGCTTACCGCTATTTCCGCAACCAGGATGAAGCAGCCAAGGCAGCTCGCCAGGCCACCGTGACCGCCTCAACCTTAGACGGTATGCCTGCCCACACGATTTTCATTCCAGGGAATGAAGGGGATCAGATTTACATCCGTGAACTTCGCACCACCCACCCTGTTACAGGGGGCGTGGCCACGGTACAGGTAGTGGATCATAGCTGGTATGACAGCTATGAGGAATACCTTCAAGAAACCATGACCGTGACCCTAACGCCCTATAAAAAGCTTCCCAACGGCCAGCAGGAGCCACTGGATCCTGTGGTTTATGACATCAACATTCCCATCTCCCCCATTACCTTGGTCACGCCCGATGTGCATCGTATCGAAGTTTCCACCGCTATGTATTCCATCAAGTTCACGGTTGAACCCAACAGCACCGTAACCATCAACGGCGAGGATCTCTCCGACATGGTGAAAATGGAGGGCGGCGATGTAACCTACAATGCCACCGTGCAGCCTATCGGTGACAATGTATTTACCATCAAGGTGCGCAGCCAGTACTGCCGCGAGA
>JAFUPO010000366.1 GCA_017481185.1 Clostridia bacterium
GGCGTCTTCAAAGAAGGCGCCGGCGAACAGGGCGATGACGGGCAGCTTGGCGCCGCAGGGCATGAAGGGAGCCAGCATGGCGGTAGCGCGGCGTTCACGCTCGTTGCGGATGGTGCGGGAGGCCATAACGCCGGGGATGGCGCAGCCGGTGGAGATCACGAAGGGAATAACGGACTTGCCGGAGAGCCCCACTTTTTTGAAGATGGGGTCAAGCACCACAGAAACGCGGGCCATGTAGCCGCAGTCTTCAAGCAGAGCAATGAGGAAGTACATAACCATTACCAGGGGCAGGAAGCCGATAACGGCAATCACGCCGCCGATAACGCCATCCACCAGCAGAGACTGCCAGAGGTCGGAAGCGCCGGAGACCCATTCAGCCACCATGGCCTGGAAGCTTTCCAGCCAGGCCACCAGGGTGTCAGCCAGCCAGGGGCCGAAGCTGGCCTGGGAAATATCAAACACAGCAAACATCACAGCGGCGAAGATCACCAGGCCGCCGATGGGGTGGGTCAACACCGCGTCGATGGTATCCTGGAAGTTCTTATCCTTGGTGAGCACCTTGCGGGTTTCCACCTGCTTCACGATGCCGTTGACAAACTCAAAACGCTTGCGGTCGGCAGTTTCAACGGCTTCCTTGCTGGTCAGGTCCACATCGCCCTGGGTGTAGGGAGCCTTCTGCACAGTGCCCACCTGATTAACGGCAGCCTTGATAACCTCGGTGAGGCCCTCGTTGGTGGTGGATACGGTTTCAATCACAGGGCAGCCCAGCTTATCAGACAGGGCCTTCACCTGAATCTTGGTGTCCTTCTTCTGGTTCACGTCAGCCTTGGTCAGGGCGACCACAACGGGGAGGCCCAACTCCAGCAGCTGGGTGATGAAGAAGAGGCTGCGGCTCAGGTTGGTGGCGTCTACGATATTCACGATAACATCGGGATGCTCGTTGCGCACATAGCCGCTGGTGATGGATTCTTCAGAGGTAAAGGGAGACATGGAGTAAGCGCCGGGAAGGTCAACGGCGATCAAATCCTGCTGGCCGGAGCAGTAGGCCTTTTTAATGGCGTGCTCCTTCTTTTCAACGGTAACGCCAGCCCAGTTACCCACCTTTTCATTGCGGCCGGTCAACGCATTGTACATGGTTGTTTTGCCGCTGTTAGGGTTGCCCGTTAGAGCGATTCGCATGGGTATTCCTCCTTATTATTCCTGCCTATATCCTAATCGAACGAAGCCTTGGAGCCGTTCGAGGTTAGCGGTTTCTAACTGTTCCGCCGAAAAAAACAGCTGGCACCACAGGGGGGAGAAGCGATGAGGCTTACACCACAATCGCTTCAGCCAGCTGATTATCGATGCTGTAGCGAGCATCCTTCACAGAAATCACGCAGCCGCCCCGTTTGCGGGCAACCACGGTGATAGGCTCGCCGGAATAGCATCCCAAAGAAAAGAGGAAGGAGTTCAGCTCCTCATCATCCGTATCAATGCGCTGGATGATGTATTCTTTTCCTTCTTCGGCCTGCAACAAGTTCATGACAACTCACCTGATTTCAAAATTGCGGTTAGCATTTGCTAACACCGAAGATACTATAGCATCGCACCCTTGCTTTGTCAACCATTTTATTAGCAAAAAGCAGACTGAAAGGATGCTGGAAGCAAAGTAGTCGCAACTAATTAATCACGACTAACTCATTATAAGCAAATGAAAAACATTTGTCAATGGTTTGGCAAAGGGTTTTTGAAATAAATAGATGAAAAACCTGCTTTAAACTTGAAATACCTCCGGAAAAATGATAGTATGAAGTCAGTGAAGGAAAGGAACTGAGCTTATGAAAATTCGCAAATCTGCTGAAGACTATCTGGAAATGATCCTGATGCTCCGGGAGGAGAAGGGCTATGTGCGCTCCATCGACATCGCTGCCGGGCTTTCTGTGAGCAAGCCTTCCGTCAGCGTAGCGATGAAGCATCTGCGGGAGGATGGCTATATTGAAATGGATCATGACAGCCTGATCACCCTGACGGAGAAAGGTTTAGACATCGCTCAGCGAATTTACCGCCGTCATCAGGTAATCACCGCGCTGTTGATGCGCCTGGGCGTTAGCGAGGAAACGGCTCGGGAGGATGCCTGCAAGATCGAGCACGATGTATCCCCCGAAACCTTTGCAGCGCTCCAACGGTATATGGAAGCCCATCAGATTTAAGAAATAGCAGGTTATATTTTATTTTTCTTTGCAAAATCCCCTTTTTATGAGATTATATAAAGAAAACTCTTAAACAAGGGGTGAAACGTCCATGCACTTGGACGGTCAAAGCGATTCAGAATGGTTTGAAGCATTTGTCATTGCACAGTATGGTACGTTTATTAAACTGTGCGACGCACTGGTGGCCGAGGGAGGGTTTACCGATTACTCCGGCGGCGACCTGGCCCATGAAGCCTTTTCTAAAGCACGGGAAAAACAGCCGCCGCTATACAGCCATGCCAATCCAAAGGCATGGCTGTATAAGGTTGCCTACTATGTGTATCTCAACGAAGTGAAGAAACGCAAAATCCGCAGAGCACACACGGCGTTTAGCCTGAACGAGGTGCCCTGCGATTTTGTGGCTGCGCCTGAAAGAGAATCTGTTATATCCGATGAGCTGTAGGAGGTCATCGACGAAGAAGTGCGTCAGCTGTCTGCGAAGGAGCAGCTGCTGTTTCATCATGCCTTTCGGGAGGAGCGGAGCTTTAGCGAGCTGGCCCGGCTATACGGCTGCACAGAAGACGCTGTTCGCAAGCGGGTTACGCGCCTTCAAGAAAAAATTGCGAAAAGAATCAGGAAAATTTTCTAAAAATGTCCTAAATTGCATTTTTAAATACATATATATAGAGAAAGGAGAATCTCCTCATGTCCATTCAAAAGGATCTGCCAACCAATGAGGTGCGCAACTCGATGGCAGCAGTAGTGGACGAACTTGCAAAAGACGTGGAGGTGATGGACACCCACCTCATCGATGAGCTCCTTGCGGATAACGCTTCCCCCCAGCA
>JAFUPO010000367.1 GCA_017481185.1 Clostridia bacterium
CGCATGAAGATCCTGGGCGCAAACGTGGTGCCCGTCACCCATGGCCTGCAGACGCTGAAGGAAGCGGTCGACTCCGCCTTTGAAGCCTATGCCCGCGATTACAAGGACGCCATCTACTGCATTGGCAGCGTTCTGGGCCCGCATCCCTTCCCCCTGATGGTACGTGATTTCCAGATGGTGGTCGGCAGCGAGATGCGTGACCAGTTCAAGGAGATGACCGGTCTGGAACCCGACGCCGTGTGCGCCTGCGTGGGCGGCGGCAGCAACTCCATCGGCACCTTCGTGCCCTTCCTGGATTCCGCTGTGGAGCTCTACGGCGTGGAGCCCCTGGGCCGGGGGGACAAGCTGGGCGACCATGCCGCCTCCATGAAGCATGGCACCCCCGGCGTGATGCACGGCTTCAAGAGCATTATGCTCCAGGATGAAAACGGCGAGCCAGCCCCCGTGTACTCCATCGCCAGCGGCCTGGATTACCCCTCCGTAGGCCCCGAGCATGCCTATCTGCGGGATCTTGGCCGGGTCAAATACGAAACCGTGGATGATGAGGAGGCTGTGCGCGCCTTCTTCGCCCTGAGCAAATATGAGGGCATCATCCCCGCCCTGGAAAGCGCCCACGCGGTGGCCTTTGCCATGCGCAAGGCCAAGGAAATGAAGACCGGCTCCATCCTGGCCACCCTCTCCGGCCGGGGCGATAAGGACGTTGACTATGTGGTGGAACACTACGGCTACGGCGAGGGCCTGAACCTCTGAGCCCCAGCGGCTAAAGAGGCCTTTGTTTAAGTTTGTTGCTTGCAACCCCTGAATTGAAAAAATGATAAAGCAGCGCCTCCCCCAGCATTAGGGGAGGCGCTGCTTTGAGTTAATCAAACCGAGGGCCCGCCAAATCGGCAGGCCCTCAATAGAGAGTTACTGTTTCAGGCTTTCCTTGGCGATTTCAACGCCGCATACGAAGAAGCCATCCACAAACTGATACACATGGCCGATCACGTTAGAGTTGCAGCTCATATGCACATAGGCCTGAGCCTGGGTGAAGCCATAGTCTTCCATCATCCACTTCATGAGGCCGATGTAGGCGGCGTTCAGGGCATCCTTATGGGAGCCAACGTGGGTGTTGGAGTCGATCTGGATGATGCTGGTGGGGGTTTCAATGCGCATCACGCCGGGAACCTTTTTGTTTTTGATGACTTCCACGTTGAGGATCACATCAGCCCAGGTTTCGATGGCAGCGCCGATCAATTCGGAGTCGCCCTGAGCCGCGTGGACGTCGCCCAGATAGAGCAGGCCGCCCTCGTTGTAGCAGTTGAGATAAATGGTGTGGCCCTTGCACACGTCCCGCACGTCCACATTGCCGCCCCAGGAGCCCTGGGTGGTGAGGGTCTCGGGCATACCGCGGCCCTTGGAGGGGGCGGTGAGGATGGTGCCGATGTGGGGGTTCAGCTTCCAGGTGAACTTGCGGCCGTCGATTTCAACTTCAGCCGTGCCGTCGCTGGTGGTGCCGCTGGGGCCGGGCTTGTTGTCAAACAGCCAAACCTGGTTGCCCTGAACCTCAGGCCAATCCACGCGGCCCATCAAAACGCCCATGTGCTCAAGCAGCGCGCAGGTGCCCTGGTCGCCAGGGATAATGTCTTCAATATGAATGGCCAGCACGTCGCCAGGCTCGGCACCCTCGATATAGATGGGGCCGATGCAGGGGTTGGCCTGCATAGGAGTCATACGGATGGGGCTGAATTCATCACGGGTGAAGGTCACGTGGTTCTTGCCCTGCTTTTTGCACATATTGTACAGTTCCTGGTTCATGTGGTCGTTGGTCTCGACCTTAAAGGTCTCGCCGGGCTTGACCCGCAGAACCGGTTCGGCACTGGGATCCACCTGATAAATGAGAGCCTGTTCACGCTTGGTAGATTGCATATGATTCCCTCCTAGCTGTAATATTTGGTTATTTAACTGCCAAATTTCTCTGGAATATAGATTTATTATAAGTCTTGCCTAACAGCGGTGTCAATCATTTTTTTGACTAAATTCGGACCCCGCCATTATGCAAATGCACAATGGACTATTTTTTCTCTTAGGTCTTGACAAATGCCTCGCCAAGCGGCATAATAGGCCATTATTCCACCGGCCTTGCCGGGCAGCAGATGGGAGGCAGCATGATGTTCACGATCTTTGGCAAAGCCTACGCCAACCCCGCTCAACTGACCTTTCAAAAGCTTACGGAATTTGACAGCTGCTGGGTCGTTGGCCAGATGCCCATCTGGCGGGATGTGCATGGCCGGCGTGTTCTGCATATGCGGGAGCGCTTTCCCTGCTTTGACAGCTTCGACCGGCTCTATGAAAACCGATATTTTCATTGGTATTTGGTGGAGTGCCCCGAAGGCCTTGGCCTGGTGTATACGGCGGATGAACGCCCCGAAATCAAGGTTACCCTTTGCACCTGTGCCGAAGAATTGCCCCAGCTTCATCTCACCGATTGGCAGATGAAGGAGCTGCGGCTGAGCGGTTTAAAAATTCCCGAATAATAGGCGGAACGCAAATGCGTTCCGCCTCAGCGTGTCGAAAAAGTGGCTTATGCCACTTTTTCGAGGATGCTAAGGAATGTTTAGCTCCATAAAATTTCATTTTATTACGCTAAACGCCCCGCCCGACCGGCAGCCCCTTCGGGGCGTTTAACCGGGCCGAAGGCCCTCGGTCGATACGATTTAAAAATGAAGGGGCAACGCCCCTTC
>JAFUPO010000368.1 GCA_017481185.1 Clostridia bacterium
CGCGTTATACACATTGAACATACCGTTCATTTTCAGGTTGATCTCCAAAGGATGCATCCCCCGCAGCTGCAGCTGAAAGGACACGCCATTTTCGGAGATTTCAATATCCCTGGCAAACAGATCAGAGGGGGCGCAGATGCCGTAGGTTAGATGGGGCAATTCCAACCCCTTGAGCATCTGGGGCGTGGTCTCCTCGTCAGCATTAAAAGCGCCGTTCTTCACCATGCCGCTGGTAAAGAAGGTCTTTTTGGTTTCAAAATACTTTTCCATCGTATGGAAGTAGTCCAAATGATCCTGGCTAAGATTGGTGTATCCCCCCGCCTCAAAGGTGAGGCCGTCCAAGCGGTACATATCCAAGGCATGAGCGGAGACCTCCATGCTCACATATTGGCAGCCCGCATCGGCCATGGTGCGCAGATCTCGATGCAGATCAATGGGGTCGGGCGTGGTTAATTCGCTCTTTAACCGCTGCTGGCCCGCCAGGTTACCAGTGGTTCCCACCAGGCCTACCTTATATCCCGCCTGCTCCAGAATCGCCTTGAGCAGATAGCTGGTGGTGGTTTTGCCCTTGGTGCCTGTGATGCCCACCAGCTTCATCTCCCCAGCGGGATGCCCGTAGAACGCTGCCGCAAGCCGCGCCATTGCCGCCCGGCCATTGGTGACCCGAATTTGCGGCACATCAAGAGGCAGATAGCGCTCCACCACCAGGGCCACTGCGCCATTTTCTACCGCCTGGGGGGCAAAATTGTGCGCGTCGAACCGAGCGCCGGAGATGCACAAAAAGATGCCCCGGTCTGTTTTCTCACGGCTATTGCTGGTGATGGAGGCAATCTCCGTTTGCATATCCCCCTGGGTGTCAATCAGGTAGGGCAAATCTTTGAGCAGCTGTTCCAATTTCATAAGGACTCTCCTTTTTGGGTTAGGTCCCCGGCACCTGAAAGGTCACCGTGACCTGAGTATCCGGCGGTACATATTCCCCCGCCGCGGGTCTCTGGGAAACGGCCACGCCGCTTCCCTCCATCAGCATTGCCAGGCCTCTTGAGCGCAAGGTGCGGCTGGCCTCCACAATAGATAGGCCATTGACGCTTGGCACCTTTACAAGCTCCTCTACCTGGGTGGGTGTTTCCTCATAGGTATAGGCCATCAGCTGGCTTCCAGCCGGAACCTGCGCGCCTGCGGCAGGGGTTTGGTCGGTAATCACATCCCCCACAGCATCGCTCGTCAGGGTCAAGCCCAAATCTGCCACCGCCCGCTTGCCCTCCGCGAGGGTCATCCCTCTCAAATCAGGAACCGTCACTTGAGGCGCAGGCGTAGCCTTCGGATCGCTGGGCTGAATCTGCAAATAAGACAGGGTATCCTGCAAAATCATCCGGGCGTAGGGTGCAGCCGTAGTACTGCCATAATCCACCGGCACCTGGGCCTCATCAACGATGACCAACAAAGCAAACTGCGGGTCATCGGCCGGAGCAAAGCCCAAGAACGAACCGATGTGCACATCCCTAACGATCTTGCCGTCTTTGTACACCTGGGCGGTGCCAGTTTTCCCGCCAATGGCATAGCCGGGGATAGCCGCATTTTTGCCGCCGCCCTCCTCCACCACGCTTTGAAGCATCTCCCGCATCGTGGCTGAGGTTTGGGCGCTGATGGGATTGGCCACCACCTGCGCCTGAGTGCGCTCCAGCACCTGCCCCTTATCATCCAGCACCTCC
>JAFUPO010000369.1 GCA_017481185.1 Clostridia bacterium
ATGACCACATCCTGCCGCTGGGGATCGTTAAAAAGATAGCCGGTTTTAAAGGTGAAGGTAATCTCCCCGTAGTGAAGGGTATCGGCCATTCTGGAGCCATCCACCCGGATGGGTTAAAAAATAAATGTGCGAATCACCAGGGCCAGCACAATGGCTGTGGCCAGCGTAACCACCCAAGAGATGATCTCCTGCTCTAGGGTCTTTTTTTCTTTTTCTTTCTTTGAACCCTTGGGCTCCAGAACTTCCTGTACTTCGTTTTCGGACATGGGTCGTACCTCCTTACTGCTGGGGCTGGGGCCCCTGGACCAGGATCTTTTTACGGCGCTTTAAAAACGCCTGCCGGTCCATCATCACGATGCGGCCGCAGCCCTGGCACTTAATCTTAATGTCTGCGCCCACCCGGATGACCAGCCATTCGTTGCTGCCGCAGGGGTGCCCCTTGCGGGTTTGGATCACATCTCCTAAACGGATCTCCTGAATCAGTTCCATGAACGGCGCCTCCTTTCGGGCAATGCTGACACTCATTATACTCCATCACCACCAAAAACTCAACCCGTGTTCCTTGACAGGTCTTGGCTTTCGTGTCATAATAGTTTCATGCAAACGATTGCATATCTTGATCGACCTCACTGACTTGCAGGAGGGGCTTCTTATGCATGAAATCCATTGGAACGCGGTGTATCATTTGCCCTGGCTGGAGTATCGCCACACGCTGCCGGATGGCAAAATCTGCATCCGTCTGCAAACGGCCCGGGGGGATTTTGACCAGGTCACTGTGCTGGCAGCGGATATGTATTCCACCCAGGGCCTCAGCTACCATCGGGCGGCAGCCCTGCCCATGGATCGCCTTTGGCGGGACGATTGCCGGGATTTTTATCAGTGCGTGTTTGAGCAGGTGGATAAGCGCATCCATTATTTATTCCGCCTGACCAAGAACGGCGTCAACTACCTGAAGGATCAGGACACGGTATATGTGGAGGACGAGTCCTTTGACCCTGCCTGCCTGAGCTATTACCCCTATCCCCACGCCTATCCGGCTCAGCCCAAGCCCCAATGGGCCCGGGGCTGCGCAGGTTACCAGATCTTTCCGGATCGATTCCGCCGGGGGGTGAACCCCTTAGAGCCCCAGGAGCCGGTGGAAGATTGGGCCTCCACCCATTATGAAAACGAGTATCGCTTTGGCGGCAACCTCCAGGGCATCCGAGACGCGGTGCCCTACCTGCACAAATTGGGCGTGGGCGTGGTGTATATGTGCCCCATCTTTGTGAGCAACACCTCGCACCGCTACAATACCTTTGACTATTTCACCATCGATCCCCTGCTGGGTACCCTGGCGGATTTAAAGGGCCTGGCGGCTGACCTCCATGCCCGAGGGATGCGCCTGGTGCTGGACGGGGTGTTCAACCACTCTGGCACCCAGTTTGCACCCTTTGTGCACGCACAAAAGCACGGCAAAGCCAGCCCCTACTACGACTGGTATTTCTGGGGGGAGGAATACCCCTTCGGCTATGCCACCTTTGGCACCACCCCTGAAATGCCCAAATTGAACCTGGCCAGCCCCACCTGCCAGGAATATTTTCTCAAGGTAGCCCGGTACTGGATCCGGGAGGCTGACATCGACGGCTGGCGGCTGGATGTGTCCCCCGAGGTATGGCCAGACTTCTGGCGGATGTACCGCAAGGCGGTGCAAAAGGAGAAAAGCGATTTTCTTATGATCGCTGAGTGCTGGGATGATTCCCGCCAGTGGCTCAACGTGGGGGATATGTTCGACAGCACCATGCACTATGTATTGAGCCGCCCCATGTGGCAGTTCTTTGGCGAGGGCAAAATTGACCTTACAGAGTTCGATTATCGCATTAACCGCATCCAGATGATGTATCCCCAGGCCATTCAGGAGACCCTGTGGACCTTTCTGGACAGCCACGACACCGCCCGCTGCCTGCACCTGTGCGGCGAGGATGAAAACCGCATGAAGGGCGCTGTGTTTTTTCAGATGACCTACCCCGGCGTACCTATCGTGTACTATGGGGATGAGCTGGGGCTCACCGGCGGCCCGGACCCCGACTGCCGCCGCCCCATGCCCTGGGATAAGGCGGAGAACAACCCCATGTTTGACTACTATCACAGCCTCATCGCCTTAAGGGCCAGCACGCCCGTTTTGCGGGAGGGTTCCTTCCGCACGGTGGAAGCTGCCAAAGACGGCCTCTACGCCTACCTGCGGGAGATGGAAAGCCAAACCGCTCTGGTGGTGCTGAACACTGCCCGCCAGCCCCTCACCCGGGCCCTCGCCCTGCCCCCAGCTTTTGCCAAGGCTGAAAGCCTGACCTGCGCCCTCAGCCAAAGGGTCTGCCAGGTAACGAACGGGCAGGCATCACTCTCCCTTGAACCCGGCGAAGGGCTCGTTTTTCTGCTTTAAAAAACCACTTTAAAGTTAATTTCATGAATAAAAAGGCGTCAGGCTTCCACCTGACGCTCAGCGTGTCGAAAAAGTGGCATACGCCACTTTTTCGAGTATGCTAAGGAATGTTTAGCTCCATAAAATTTCATTTTATTACGCTAAACGCCCCGCCCGACCGGCAGCCCCTTCGGGGCGTTTAACCGGGCCGAAGGCCCTCGGTCGATACGATTTAAAAATGAAGGGGCAACGCCCCTTC
>JAFUPO010000370.1 GCA_017481185.1 Clostridia bacterium
CATGCTTTATTCCCGAATAAGAGGCCTACGCGAAGACAAGGATATGACGCAGACACAAATGGCTGCAATCTTAAACTGCAGTCAAAGAATATACAGCAATTACGAACGCGGTGATGTGGACATCCCCACAGAAATACTGATCAAGCTTTCTGACTTTCACCAAGTTTCAATTGATTATTTGTTAGGTGTTACATCCAATCCCAAACGCAATAAATAAGCACCACCAACTCTATGGCTCCATGGGTTGGCGGTGCTTATTTATTGGTCCGAATCGTCAGCGTTTAGCGCAGAGGCATCCCCGCGCTGGCTGATGATACGGTTTATAAGGTAGGCGTGTGCCAGCAGCTGCAGCATCCCGCTCTTGACCTTGCCACCCAGGGCTTCAAGGACGCTTTGAAAGCAAAGCTGGGCGACAAGGTGGATATCGTTGTGGCCAATGCTTCCGATGATAAGAACCTTTGCGCCACCATTGCCAACCAGTTCGTTTCCGACGAAGTGGATCTGATTATGGCCAATGCCACTAATGCTTTGAAGGCCTGCTACTCCGCTACCGCGACCATTCCGATCCTGGGCACCTCTATTACCGAGTATGCCGTAGCTCTGGATTTGGACAGCGCTACCTTCACCGGCGTCACCGGCGTGAACGTTTCTGGCACCAGTGACCTGGCTCCTCTGGATCAGCAGGCTGCTATGATCAAGGAATGGTTCCCTGAGGCCAAGACCGTTGGCCTGCTTTACTGCTCCGCTGAGGCCAACTCTCTGTACCAGGTTCGCGAAGTGGCCAAGTATCTGAGCGAGATGGGCATTGAGTCTAAGGAATATCCTTTCACCGATTCCAACGATCTCGCTTCCGTGACCCAGTCCGCTCTGGGCAGCGATGTCATCTACATCCCCACTGATAACACTGCTGCTGCTTATACCGAGACCATTGCCAACGTGGTCATCCCCGCTGGTGTGCCGGTCATCGCCGGTGAAGAAGGCATCTGCTCCGGCTGCGGCGTTGCGACCCTGACCATCAGCTACTACGACATCGGTTACAAGACCGGTGAAATGGCTTATGAGATTCTGGTCAACGGCGCCAAGGTTGAGGAAATGCCCATTCAGTATGCGCCTCAGTTCACCAAGAAGTACAATCCCGCTAACGCAGAAGCTCTTAAGCTGACCGTGCCGGAAGGCTATGCGGCTATCGGAGAATAATCATGAAGCGTGCCTACTGCAATGACCAGTAGGTAAATGATGCGGCGCCATGAAGAAGCTCGCTTTCCTCATGGCGTCGCTTTGTGGCATCTAGCACCCGATAGGTTAGGAGGATAAGATTTGCAAATTAATGCCTTGATTAATGCGCTTCCGGGCGCGGTCTCCCAGGGCCTCGTCTGGGGCATCATGGCCATTGGCCTGTATATCACCTATAAGGTGCTGGAGGTTTCCGACCTGACGGTGGATGGCTCCATCGCCACTGGCGCGGCGGTAGCTACTATGCTGATCATCAACGGTTGGAATGTATACGCCGCTATTTTGGCGGCTTTTGCCGCCGGTATGCTGGCAGGTCTGCTTACGGGTATTTTTCACACCACGCTGGGCATCCCGGCAATTCTGGCCGGCATCCTGACCCAGCTGGGTTTGTATTCCATCAACCTGCACATCATGGCGGACCAGGCCAATGTGTCCGTCTCTGTGCGCAAATATGACCTGCTGGTATCCTCTATGTATGTGCGCTCCTTTTCATTGGACAACCCTTTGATTCCGCTGTTGATCATGAGCACTGTGGTAATCCTGTTTTTGTACTGGTTCTTCGGCACCGAGTATGGCTGCGCCATGCGCGCCACCGGCGCCAACGGCAATATGGCTCGGGCTCAGGGCATCAACACCAACATCTGCAAGGTGGTTGGCCTGATGATCTCCAACGGCATCGTGGCTGTGGCAGGTGCTCTTTTGTGCCAGTACCAGGGATTCAGCGATGTGAAGATGGGCCAGGGCGCTATCGTGATTGGCCTGGCGGCGATCATTATCGCAGAGGTTTTGTTCTCAAAGGTATTCCGCAACTTTGCGTTGAAGCTGGTGGCTGTGTCCATCGGCGCTGTGATCTATTACCTGGTGATCCAGGTGGTGCTGTGGCTGGGTCTGGATACTGACGATCTGAAGCTGCTCTCCGCGCTGGTGGTAGCCCTGTTCCTGGGCGCGCCCTATCTGAAGGGCAAGCTAGCGGCAGCCCGACTGGCAAGCAAGGGAGGGAAGACCAATGCTTAAGATCACTCATATTGCAAAAACCTTCAATCCTGGCACCATTACGGAGAAAAAAGCGCTGGTGGATGTGGACATCCACCTGAACCCCGGCGATTTCGTGACTGTTATCGGGGGCAACGGCGCAGGCAAATCCACCATGCTCAATGCGGTGGCCGGTACCTTTATGGTGGATCAGGGCTCCCTTGAGCTGGACGGCGTGAACATTACCCGCCTGCCCGAATACAAACGGGCCATTTATTTGGGCCGCGTGTTTCAGGATCCCATGACCGGCACGGCTGCCACCATGAGCATTGAGGAAAACATGGCCCTGGCCAGCCGCCGTGGCGATAAACGCACCCTGCGCTGGGGCATTACCGCCAAGGAGCGGGAGCTCTATAAAGAGCAATTGTGCATACTGGGTCTGGGGCTGGAGGAGCGCATGAACAGCAAGGTGGGCCTCCTCTCCGGCGGCCAGCGCCAGGCGCTGACCCTTTTGATGGCCACCCTGAAAAAGCCCAAGATGCTCCTCTTGGATGAGCATACCGCTGCCCTGGATCCCAAAACGGCAGCCAACGTGCTGGGTCTAACGGCCAAGCTCATTGACGAAAACAATCTGACGGCCCTGATGGTGACCCATAACATGAAGGATGCCTTGCAGTATGGCAACCGCACCATCATGATGCATGAGGGAAAAATTATTTTGGATATTGATAGGGAGACCAAGGCCAAATTGAAGGTGGAGGATCTCTTGCAGATGTTCGGCAAGGCCAGCGGCGCTGAACTGGCTAACGACCGAATGTTGCTATCCTGATTAAACAGATAAAGAGGCTTTTGTTAGGCAGAAGCCTCTTTATTGATGCCTTGACAATCATGTGAGCAAAGGCTACAATTAAAATAACGCTGTTAAAAGGCGAAGGAGGTTATTTAAATGCAGACTCAGGAACTGAAGGCCCTCAAAGTGGCGGCCTGCACCCTGCGCATGGATATTTTGACCCAGGTGCACGCGGCAAAGTCCGGCCATCCCGGCGGCTCCTTGTCCTGTGCGGATGTGATGACCTATTTGTATCAAAAGGAAATGCGGGTGGATCCTGCTCAGCCCCGTTGGGAGGATCGGGATCGTTTCGTCCTTTCCAAAGGCCATTCCTGTCCGGCTCTGTACGGCGCATTAGCTCGCCGGGGGTTTTTTGATCCGGAGCTTTTGAAAACTTTCCGCCACGTAGGATCCATTCTCCAGGGCCATCCTGATATGAAGAAGATACCTGGCGTGGATATGTCCTCTGGCTCCCTGGGCCAGGGCATTTCAGCAGCCTGCGGTATGGCTAAGGCTGGCAAGATGGACGGCAATGATTTTAGGGTTTACACCATCCTGGGCGACGGCGAGATGGAGGAGGGTCAGGTATGGGAGGCTGCCATGTTTGCCGCCCATCATGAGTTGGACAACCTCTGCGTCATCGCTGACCTGAACGGGTTGCAGATTGACGGGCCTGTTGCTGAGGTGGCTGGCATGGTGGAGCCCAAGGCCAAGTTTGAGGGCTTTGGCTTCCATGTGATCGAATTGGATGGCCACGATTTTGAAGCTATTGAAAAGGCTTTTGAAGAAGCCAAAACCGTTAAGGGCAAGCCTACAGCCCTGCTCATCAACACGGTGAAGGGCAAGGGCGTCAGCTTTATGGAAAACAAGGTGAACTGGCACGGCTCCGCCCCCAACGATGAGCAATACGAAAAGGGCATGGAAGAATTGAAGGCCGCCATGGCGGAACTGGAGGGAATGTAAGATGGCTGAGCAGATCAAGAAGGCAACCCGCGAGAGCTTCGGCCAGGCCCTGAAGGACCTTGCCGCCGAGTATCCTAACCTGGTGGTGCTGGATGCTGACTTGGCGGAGGCCACCAAGACGGTGACCTTCAAAAAGGCCTGTCCTGAGCGGTTTATTGACTGCGGTATCGCTGAAAGCAATATGATCGGCGTGGCTGCTGGCCTGGCGGCTGCGGGCAAGATCCCTGTGGCAGCCAGCTTTGCCATGTTCACCACCGGCCGCGCTTTCGAGCAGGTGCGCAACTCTGTGGGTTATCCCCACTTGAATGTAAAAATCGTGGGCACCCATGCGGGCGTGTCCGTAGGCGAGGATGGCGCCACCCATCAGTGCCTGGAGGATATTGCCCTGATGCGCACCATCCCCGGCATGACTATCCTCAACCCCTGCGATCATTATGAGGCGTTAGCCGCTGTGAAGGCCATGCTGGATTACGAGGGCCCCGTGTATCTGCGCCTGGGCCGCCTGGCTGTGGATGCTCTGAACCTTAACGACGATTATACCTTTGAAATGGGCAAGGGCGTGACTCTTCGGGAGGGCAACGATGTGACGCTTATTGCCACCGGCCTTGTGGTGCAGGAAGCTGTTCAGGCTGCTGATCTGCTGAAGGCGGAAGGCATCTCTGCCCGGGTGATTAACATTCACACCATCAAGCCCCTGGACGAAGACATCGTTTTGAAAGCGGCCAAGGAAACCGGCTGCATCGTGACCTGTGAAGAGCACAATGTGATCGGCGGCTTGGGCGATGCAGTGGCAGCTGTGCTGGCTGAGAACTATCCCACGCCCTTGGTGAAGGTGGGCGTACATGATCAGTTTGGTCATTCCGGCCCTGGCGCCAAGCTGCTGGATGATTTCGGCTTCCGGGCCCCTGAACTGGTAAAAGCTGCCAAGGCTTCCATTGCCAAGAAATAAGGCGAGGTATATTTGGGCGGAGGAGAGAAAAACCTCTCTTCCGCTTTTTGATGTTACCAAGAGAGCGCTTGTTTTTCCGGTTGTTGTTTAGTATAATGAATTGGATTGGAAAGGGGGATACCGCTGTGCCTAGAGAGGAAGATGGGAGCCGCCGGGTAGCCCGGGCGGCTGTAATGATCAGCATGACGGAGACCCGTGATGAAGAAAACGAGCTGAAGGCAAAGTTCGCTCAGGAAGAATTGTACGCGGCTGCGGTGGACTATGGCGGGGAGTTTGTGCCCTCCATCGTTCGCATTGTGGAGCGGGCTGTGGTGGCAGCCAAAAGGGAAAAAGTAATCGGTGACTCCTTCCATGAGGAGGGCGCTGTGGCTGGTGCAGCCAGGGAGGCCATCGCTCAGGTGACCAGCAAGGCCCTGGGCCTGTCGGTGGGCGGCAAAATTGGCGTCGCTCGCCAGGGAAACCACGTAGCGGTGGCGGTGTTTTTCGGTATTGGCCTGGTGCACCTTAATGAGATTTGCATCGGCATGGGCCATCGAGCCATTTAAAAAAGGAGATAACGGATATGCCTTTAACGATTGCCATTGACGGCCCAGTGGGGGCCGGAAAGTCCTCTATTGCAGATGCGGTTGCCAAACGGCTGGAACTGGTACACCTGGACACTGGGGCTATGTACCGGGCCTTGGGCTTTCAGGCCATGACCCGCGGCGTGAACATGGATGACGAGGAGGCGTTGGTCTCCCTTCTGAATACCACAGAGATCACCGTGACCTATGAAGACGGGGTTCAGCGCACGCTGGTGAATGGCGGTGATGTTTCCGCCCTGATCCGCACACCTGAGGCAGGTATGGCAGCCTCAAAGGTTTCGCGCTTTGCCAAGGTGCGAACCCATATGGTGCACTTGCAGCAGGAATGGTGCCGCAGTCACGATGTGGTGATGGATGGCCGAGATATTGGCACCAGGGTTTTGCCGGATGCCAGCTTGAAAATCTTTTTAACCGCTTCCCCAGAGGAGCGGGCCCGCCGCCGGTTTGAGGAGTTTCAGGCCAAGGGGGATCCCACGCCCTACGAAAAGGTGCTCAGCGATCTGAAAAAGAGGGATGAGCAGGATACCACCCGCAAGGTGGAGCCGCTTCGGGCGGCAGAGGATGCCATCGTGCTGGACAGCACCCATATGACTTTTGACCAAGTGGTGGATCACATCGTTGATTTGGCTCACCAGGCAATGGAGGGCTGAAAATGACTGAAAGGGTTCAGGAGGAAACGAAGTTTTCTGTGTGGTACAAAATAGGCCGGCTCCTCGCCTGGCTGATTTTCCATACGGTGATCCCGGTCACGTGCCACCACAAAGAAAGGGCGGATATTGACGCGCCCTTCATCCTGATTGCCAATCATCAATGTTGGCTGGATCCGGTGCTGATGCTCAGCCTGGTGCCCCGTTACGAGGTGCGGTTCCTGGCTAAAAAAGAGCTGATGGATCATTCCCTTTTGGGCGGCATCCTGCGCAATATTCGCGCCATCGGCGTGGATCGGCATAATTTTGACATGATGGCCATGCGCCGCTGTATGCAGGTTATTAAGGACGGGCACATTCTGGGTATCTTTCCTGAGGGCACCCGCTACAAAAAAGGCGTCATGGAAGAGCTGGAGGCTGGCACGGCCATGATTGCCCTGCGCAACAAGGTGCCGCTTTTGCCCGTATGGATCGACGGCGATTACCGCCCCTTCCGCCGGATGCACGTGTATGTGGGCGAACCCATCCCCATGGATGATTTGCGGGCTCAGGGCGTGGATAAGCAGATTTGCGAAACGACGCTGGCGCGCATCACCCAAACTTATCGGGAGATGCAAACAGCTAAGTTGATTGCTCCTGAAGGAAAATAAAATTTTTTTAGGAAACCTGGCAGGAAATTCTGCAATCATCCCGAACACTAAACTTATTAGCGTATTTCTGCGGAAAGGGTGTTTTCATGCCGCTTGAAATCGCCAAGCACGCTGGTTTCTGTATGGGCGTCCGCCGCGCGGTGGATGCTGCGCTGGAGGCAGCCCGAACCGGAGAGGCTGTATGCACCTTGGGGGAGCTGATTCATAACCCTCTGGTGGTTCAGATGCTCAGAGAGAAGGGGGTGCCGGCTGTGAACTCCCTTCAGGAGGTCACGGGCGGCATGGTGCTCATACGCAGCCATGGAGTT
This sequence comes from Clostridia bacterium, assembly GCA_017481185.1. Next base: position 7,136 of record JAFUPO010000370.1, read on the forward strand.
GCCCCCCAAGTGCTCAATGAGTGCAAAACCCGAAGCCTGAAGGTGCTGGATTGCACCTACCCCTTTGTGGCCAAGCTTCATGACATCGTTCACGCCTATTCAAAGGATGGGCGGGCGGTGGTGCTGGTAGGGCAAAAGGATCATCCGGAGGTGCAGGGCACGGCCGGCTGGTGTCAGGGGCCTGTATACGTGGTTAAGGATGTGCAGGACATAGAGGCCTTACCGCCTTTAAACGAGGCGTTGGCCGTAGCACAAACCACTTTTGAACCGGAAACCTGGAAACAATTGCAGGGGGAATTGGCTGCACGAATCCCCCGCCTGACCGTTCGGCAGACTATCTGCTCGGCCACGGTGGAACGGCAGCAGGACGCCAAAGCGCTGGCCCAACGGGCTGACGCTATGGTGGTTATCGGAGGCAAGCACAGCGCCAACACGCGCAAGCTCTTTGAGAGCTGCAAAAAGTATTGCCCCGACACTATTTTGGTAGAGAGCGCGGCGGAGATCCCGCCAGCCTTTGCAAATCATAAAGATCTTATTGGAATAACCGCTGGCGCATCTACGCCGGATTGGTCACTTAAGGAGGTTGTCACCCGCATGATCGACAAGGAAATCAAGGATCAGGTTCTCACCACGGAGGAGGAAGCCAAGAACAGCTTTATGGCTGATGTGGAGGCGACGCTGGTCAGAATCAGACCCGGACAGACCGTTACTGGCACTGTTGTGCAGATCACTGAAGACGAAGTTTGCGTCAACATCGGCTACAAGTCTGATGGACTCATCAAGCGTTCTGATCTGATCACTCAGGACGTCCAGATGGGCGACGAAATTGAAGTGGAAGTCGTCAAGGTCAACGACGGCGAGGGCAACGTGGTTCTTTCCCAGCGCAACATCGTCAACCGTAAGGCTTGGGAAGCCCTCATGGAAAAGTATGAAAACAACGAGTACGTTGAAGGCGTTGGCAAAGAGGCTGTTAAGGGCGGCCTGATTGCTGAAGTTGATGGCATCCGCACCTTCGTGCCCGCTAGCCAGCTGAGCCAGCGCTACGTTGAGAAGATTGCCGACTTCGTTGGCAAGGATCTGAAGCTGAAGATTATCGAAGTGGACAATCAGAAGAAGCGCATCGTGGCCAGCCGCAAGGCTGTGATGGCTGAGGAATCTGCTGCCAAGAAGCAGGAAGCCTGGGCCAAGCTGGCTGAGGGCGAGACCATCACTGGTATCGTTCGCCGCCTGACTGACTTTGGCGCTTTCGTGGATGTGGGCGGCGTAGACGGCCTGATCCACATCACCGACCTGAGCTGGGGCCG
>JAFUPO010000371.1 GCA_017481185.1 Clostridia bacterium
CCTCAGGGTGATCTCCTTGAACCAGGACCAGATGGCGATGGCCTCCTCGTCCTTATCCTCGATATTTTTGAACCAGGCGCGGCCCAGATCATCCAAAGAGGGATCCTTTTCCGCTTCCTCGTGGAACTTCACATACAGGCGCACCAGTTCGTTCACGCCGTCCCGCTCCACGTCTTCCTTATTGCCCCAGGTTTTGTAGGCATAGATCATCTTGCCGAACTGGGTACCCCAGTCGCCCAGGTGGTTGATGCCCACGGTTTTGTAACCCAGGTAATCGTAAATGCGCTTTAAGCTGTGGCCCAGCATGGTGGTGGACAGATGCCCGATGTGGAAGCGCTTGGCGATGTTGATGGAGGAATAGTCCAGGCAAACGGTTTTGCCCTCGCCCTCGGTGCCCTTGCCGAAGTTTTCACCGGCGGAAAGCACAGCCTCCAGGGTCTGTTTGGCAAAGTTAGCCCGGTTCAAAAAAAAGTTCAGATAGCCGCCCACGTTTTCCACCCGGGCGATATCCGGGGCGTTGATGGCTGCCTGCAATTTGGCGGCAATCATGGGCGGGCCCTGGCGCAGGGCTCGGGCCAGCTTAAAGCAGGGAAAGGCATAATCGCCCATGGCGGTCTCCGGAGGGATCTCCATAAAACCGGCGATCTCGTTTTCCCCAGGCAGGTTCTCAGCCTGGGGATAAGCTTCCTTCATGGCGGAAGCGATTAGGTGAGCCAACGTGAGCTTGGTATCCATAGCTTTCTATCTCCTTTTACTTATCTTCGTTCAGGGTGGGGAGCACAGCCCGCTCCCGCCACTTGCTCTTAAAGAAGGCCAGGGTGGTCATCAACGCGCCGGAAACCCAGCTGATTACCAAAGAATACTGCAAGCTGGTGGGGTTGCCATTGGGCCAGGCAGGAGACTTGGTTAATGCTACCAGGCCGTAGGCCAGCACCATGCGGATGCCCACCGTGGTGATCATGCTGATCCACATGGGGATCATGGTTTCGCCAACCCCGCGCATCACGCCGGAAAGCACCTGGGTTATGGTAAAGGCAATATAGCCCACCGCCAGGATGCGCATCCACCTTTCGCCCAGCTGAATAACATCGGGGGTGTTGGTAAACAGGCTCATGAGCTGCTTGCCGAAAAGAAGGATGCATACCGTTAGCAAGGTGGAGCAGATGAGGCCCAGCTTCATAGCGTCACGGGTGCCGGTTTTGACCCGATCCATGCGGCCTGCGCCGATGTTCTGCCCCACAAAGGTGGTAGCGGCGTTGCCAAAGGTCATGTTGGGCAGCATACAAAACCCGTCCACACGCATAACAGCCGTTTGAGCGGCCACAATGGGCAGGGCGGTTAGGGTCTCCAAGGAGTTGGCCAGAGACTGAACCAGAATGGCAGACAGGGAAAAGATCGCCTGGGTAACGCCTGCCGGGATGCCCAGTTTGAAAAGCCGAACAGACAGGGACCGGGAGGGCTTGAGGGTCTGGCGGTTCACATCCAGCACATCCTTCATTTTCAACAGGCGAATGATGCACAGCACCGCAGAGATGCCCTGGGCGATAATGGTGGCCCAGGCCACGCCCGCTACCTTGCCCGTGGAGGCCACAAACCAAATATCCAATACCACGTTGAGCAGGGTGGAAATGATCAGGTAAATCAAGGGATATACCGAGTCGCCCATGCCCCTGAGAATACCGGAAACGATGTTGTAAAAGGCCATGCCGATAAACCCAGCAAAGATGATGACCAGATAATCCTTGGCATCCTGGATAAAGGCTGCGGGGGTCTGCAAAAGCTCCAGCAGCGCCGGGGCGGCAAAAACGCCTACCACCGTCATCAAAAGGCTGACGAGAAAGGTGAGGGTCAAGGTGGTGCCAACGGTTTTGGAAAGCATTTTGCGATCCTTAGCCCCAAAGTATTGGGCCACCATGATGCCAGCGCCGGTGGCAATGCCGATAAACAAAACCAGCAAAAGGTTCAAAACCGGGCCGCTGGCGCCCACGGCGGACAGGGCGTTGTCGCCAATATACTTGCCCACCACAATGGAGTCCACCGTGTTATAAAGCTGCTGGGCGAAGTTGCCGATCAAAAGAGGAATAGAAAACTGCAAAAGCCCTGTCATGGGCTTGCCCTGTGTCAGATCCTGGGTTCCGAAAAGGGCCATTAGTTTCTTGAACATAAGCGACTGGATTCGTTCCTTCCTTCATTTCTACAAAACAATATTCTAACGGAAATAAAAAGAAGTTTCAAGGTTTTGAGAGAAATAATGCGAGAACCTTTCCTTTTACGAAAAAGGAAAGGTTCTCGCGCTCTCCAAAGGAAAACGCCTTTATTTAATAAATAATGAAGTTCTTTGAAGAGAGAGCGCGAGAGGGGAACTTTCTTTCAAGAAAGTTCCACTCTCGCAAATCTCACAACCGCACCTGTTCCAGCCCCTGGGCGTCGGAGGGGTCGTGGGTGACCAGGATCACGGTTTTGTTCAGGGTGTGCTGGCCCACTACCTGGCGTACCTGGCGGCGGGTGTCCTCATCCAGGCCCTTGTAGGGCTCATCCAGGAAGAGAACGTCGAAATCGGCCAGCAGCGCCCGGGCCTGGGCTACGCGCCGCTTCCTGCCGCCGCTGTATTCGGC
>JAFUPO010000372.1 GCA_017481185.1 Clostridia bacterium
CTATTTCGGAAGCTGACACGCAGCTTCTGCGAGCGCGAGCTAACAGACGATATTCTTAACGAGGTGGAAAGCTCTGGCGTTTTCCCTCAGGAGATCCTAGATAAGATGGCCAAAGTAGGCTTCTTTGGCGTCAAAGCACCCAAGGCGCTGGGTGGCCAAGGCGGCGATAATCTGGCCTATGTAATCATGCTGGAGGACTTCTGCCGCGTCAGCCCCGTGGCCAGCCTCTATGTCAACTCGCCTAACTCTCTTTCCGGCGGTCCGCTTCTGCTTTCTGGGAATCCTGAACAGCTTGAAAAATATCTGCGGCCCTGCGTGACCGGCGAAAAGATGCTAGCCTTTGCTTTAACCGAACCCGGTGCAGGCTCAGATGCAGGGGGCATGACAACTACCGCTGTAAGGGACGGCGACGACTATATCCTCAATGGCCGCAAAACCTTTATTACCATGGCCCCCTTGGCGGACTACTGCGTTCTCTACGCCAAAACGAACCCTGCGGCTGGAACCCGCGGCATCAGCGCTTTTATTGTGGATATGAAGCTGCCCGGCGTTTCCTGCGGCAAACCCGAAAACAAGATGGGCCTGATCGGCTGCGCTACCAGCGATATTATCTTGGAGGATGTTCGCGTCAGCGCCAAGGACTTGCTGGGCGAAGAAAACCGCGGCTTTTCCAACGCCATGAAGACCATTGACGGCGGCCGCTTGGGCGTAGCTGCCCAAAGCCTTGGCGTAGCGCAGGGATGCTTGGAGGCTTCCATCAAATACGCCAAGGAACGCAAACAGTTTGGCAGGCCCATCGCTGCTCACCAGGCGATAAGCTTTACGATTGCAGATATGGCTGCCAAGGTTTCTGCCATGCGACAATTGGTATACCATGCCGCAATGCTCAAGGACGCCAATAGCAAAGATGCCGGGCTGCACTGCTCCATGGCGAAATACTTCTGCGCCGAAACCTGCAATGAAATTGCTGCCAAGGCCGTGCAAATCCATGGCGGTTACGGCTTTATGAAAGAGTATAAGGTGGAGCGCTTCTACCGTGACTGCCGTGTTTTTACCATCTACGAGGGAACCTCTCAGGTACAGCAGATGGTTATTTCCGGTAATTTGCTAAAGTAATAGGAGTAGAGAACATGAAAATAATTGTTTACGCTAAGCAGGTGCCTGATACCAACGAGGTACGCATTGACGCCAAGCGCGGCACATTGATCCGCGAGGGCGTTCCATCCATCCTCAATCCCGACGACGCTAACGCGCTGGAAGCTGCCCTTCAGCTGAAGGAGCAATATCCCGGCAGCACCGTAACCATTGTCTCCATGGGGCCGACCCAAGCAACTGCCATGCTTCGAGAGTGCTTGGCTATGGGGGCAGACGACGCATACCTTCTTTCTGACCGCGCCTTTGGCGGTGCAGACACCTGTGCGACCTCAGCAACGCTGGCTGCTGCTATTGAAAAAATCGGCGGCGTGGACTTGATCCTTTGCGGCCAGCAGGCCATCGATGGAGACACCGCTCAGGTAGGCCCTCAGCTGGCCATGCGCTTGGGCCTCCCCAGTGTAACCTACGTTAACTCAATGACGCTTGAAGCCAAAACCTTTACTGTTAAGCGCGCATTGGAAAACGGCGATGATGTGTTCCGCATTTCGACTCCCTGCTTACTCACGGTTCTCAAGGAACTGAATCAGCCGCGATATATGACCGTGCGCGGCGTTTTTGAAGCCTATGAAAAGCCCATCACAGTATGGAACCATGAGAGCATCGGCATGGATCCCAACGACTGTGGCTTGAACGCCTCCCCTACTCAGGTTCTGCGCTCCTTTACCCCCGAGCCTCGCGGCAAGGTTCAAATGTTCTGCGGCGACCCTGGTGAAAGCGCACGAGGCGTGGTTGAAGCGCTTCGTTCTAAACATATGATTTAAGAAGGGGAGGAAAACAAAATGGCTGTAATCGTTCATCCTGACAAATGCAAAGGCTGTACGCTCTGCGTAAAATGCTGTCCTTTTGAAGCCATCACCATGCTTCCTACCCGAAAAGCTGAAATCTCGGCCGCCTGCACGCAATGCGGCGCCTGCATTGAAAAGTGTCCCTTCGGCGCTATTGAGAAGCAACAGAGCGCGAAGGATGCCTGTGATCTGTCGGCTTATCAGGGGGTGTGGGTCTTTGCCGAACAGCGGCAAGGGCAGCTGATGCCTGTGGCGCTTGAGCTGTTAGGAGAAGGCCGCCGTCTAGCTGACAGCCGCGGCACTACCCTATCTGCCATCCTTTGCGGCAGCGATGTGAGGGATCTTGCTCCTGAGCTGATAGCCCATGGCGCTGACACGGTCTACCTTCTGGATCATCCACTTCTCTCCCACTACTCAACCGATGGATATGGGCAGGCTATCTATCAAGCTGTTGTGGCCAAGAAGCCAGAGATTCTTCTCATGGGTGCAACGCCCCTAGGCCGAGACTTGGCGCCTAACCTGGCTGTTCGCTGCAATACTGGTTTAACTGCCGACTGTACTTCGTTGGCGATTGATCCCGAGGATGGTAAACTCTGTCAGACCCGACCGGCCTTTGGCGGTAATTTGATGGCCACCATCATCTGCCCTCACCATCGGCCACAGATGGCCACGGTGCGCCCTGGCGTCATGGCTCCCATTGAACGAAATGATGGTCGGCAAGGTGTTATTGAAACGCTCACGGTGAAGCTTGAAGCCAGCGATGTACGCACTGAATTTGTTGAGTTTATCCGTACTGCCACCGAACAAGCTGCTTTAACCGAAGCCGAGATCATAGTCGCAGGGGGCATGGGCGTCGGCGGCAAGGAAGGCTTTACACTGCTTCAAAAGCTAGCCGATAAGCTGGGCGGAATGGTCGCTGCCTCTCGCGCTGCGGTGGACGCAGGCTGGATCGATCATTCTTACCAGGTCGGTCAGACCGGTGTTTCTGTGA
>JAFUPO010000373.1 GCA_017481185.1 Clostridia bacterium
ATGATGGCCCTTTTGTCCAACCCCTTCAAGGCGTTTAAAACCTATTATAAGCTGTTCATCCCGGTGCTCATCGGTGTGGCGGTAGGCTTCCTGGGTTTGGCCAAGGTGGTGGCCTGGCTCTTTGGGGAGAACTCGATGGTGGCGGTGAGCCTGTTTGTGGGTCTCATTCTGGGAATGCTTCCGAGCCTGTTTAGGGACGCGGGCGAAAAGGGCCGCCCCCGCAGCGCCTGGATTACCTTGTGCATCAGCTTTGTGGTTCTGTTTGCCTTTCTGTGGTATTTGCAGCAGGGCATCCAGATGCAGATCACGCCTAACGCTGGCTGGTATTTTTTCTGCGGCGCGGTCTGGGGCCTGAGCCTGGTGGCCCCCGGCTTGAGCTCCTCCTCCATCCTGCTGTTCATGGGCCTGTATGAGCCTATGACCCAGGGCATCGCTGCGCTGGATTTCGGCGTGCTGATCCCCTTGTTTGCCGGCATCCTGGCCACGGCGCTGCTCACCGGCCGGGGTGTGAACAAGCTCTTTGAAAAGTATTATGCCCAGGCCTATCACGGCATCCTGGGCGTGGTGCTGGCCTCCACGCTGCTGATTGTGCCCACCCAGTTCGCCTCCGTGGGCGAAGGCTTTTTGTGCCTTTTGTTTGCCGCCATTGGCGCGGTGTTCGCCTGGGGTATGGATCAGTGGGGCCGCAAGGTCAAATAATTTAATAGGCTCCTTAAAGCGCCTTGTGCTGATGCATGGGGCGCTTTTTCATTGCACCCCCAAAGGCTTTGCGGCATATCAAGATAGCATGAACCGGGAAAGGATGAAGGCTGTGAATACGAAGCGCAAGCTGGAAGTCATCGGGGTGGAAAAAACCTTCCGCCGGGGCGACCAAACCATTCAGGCGCTCAGGCCCACCAGCTTTTCGGTGGAGCCCGGGCAGTTTGTGTCGATCATTGGTCCCTCAGGATGCGGCAAATCCACCCTGTTCAATATTATTGCCGGGCTGCTGGCGCCAACTGGGGGAGAGGTGCTTTCGGAGGGGAAGAGCATCCTGGGAAGGGCCGGCTACGTGGGCTATATGCTGCAAAAGGATATGCTGCTTCCCTGGCGTACCATTTTGGATAATGTCATCCTGGGCATGGAGATTCGCCGTGTGCCTCGCAAGGCAGCAATTCAGAAGGCAATGCCCCTCATTGAACGTTATGGCCTCAAGGGTTTTGAAAATCATTATCCCCACGAGCTTTCCGGCGGTATGCGTCAGCGAGCAGCCCTTCTGCGCACGCTGCTTTATGACCGGGATATTCTATTATTGGATGAACCCTTCGGCGCGCTGGATGCTCAGACCCGCTTGGATATGCAGAACTGGCTTTTGAACATCTGGCAGGATGTGAAAAAAACGGTGCTGTTTGTGACCCATGATATTGATGAAGCGATTTATCTATCCGACCAGGTGTTTGTGTTCAGCTGCCGACCAGGCTATGTAAAGGAACGCCTCGGGGTGGCATTGCCCCGTCCGCGGGGGCCGGAGACGATCACTTCTCCGGAGTTCATGGCCTTGAAGCGGCAATTGCTTCAATGGCTGGCCTCTGAGCAGGAAGGATGTGAGAAGGAATGAGCCAAGCTGTGAGGCCTGCTTTCATGGATGAGGAGGCTTTGTTGGCCCGCAGGCGCAGGCGCATCGCCTGGGGCAGAGCTATCATCGGCATTAGCCTTATCCTAGGCTGGGAGATTTTTACCCGCCTGGGCGTGATGGATACGTATTATTGGTCCAGCCCCAGCCTCATTTGGGAAACGGCGGTGACTAAATTTCAAAAGGGCAGTCTTTTGTTTGACATTTGGTATACTTCCGGGGCAACCCTACTAGGCTTTATATCGGGCACGGTGTTGGGGGCAATTATGGGGCTGTCCTTTTGGTGGAGCCGCACCTATGCCGGGGTGATGGAGCCTTATCTGGTCATCCTTAACGCATTGCCCAAGCTGGCCTTAGCGCCAGTGCTGGTGATCCTGTTCGGTATTGGCTTTCCCTCTAAGGTGATTCTGGCCTTTTCTATGACGGTGGTGACCTCCGCCCTGTCAGCCTTCAGCGGGGTTAAGAGCGTGGACGCTGCCATGGAAACCCTCATGTACTCCTTGGGCGCCAGCCGCTGGCAGGTATTTGCCAAGGTAGCTATCCCTTGGGCCATGCCCTGGATTATCTCCAGCCTGCGGGTGAACATCGCCCTGGCCCTGGCCGGAGCCATCGTGGGGGAGTTTATCGCCTCCAGCCACGGCGTGGGCCGCATGATCATTTATGCAGGCACCACCTTTGATATTGATCTGGTTTGGGTAGGGGTGGCGGTTCTGTCCCTTCTGTCCATCGCCATGTACGGCGGTGTGGTGCTGCTTGAAAAATGGCTGTCAAAGCGCTTGACCGTCATTGTTCATGAATAAATGCAAGGAGGATCTGACCCATGCACATGAAACGCTTTTTGTTGCTCCTTCTGGCCCTGTGTGTTCTTTGCCCCGCTGGTGGCTTGGCCCAGGAGCCTTTAAAGGAGCTGGTCATTGCGGAGCCGGTTCATCTGACCGGCTACCTCCCCCTGTATGTGGCGATGCACAAAGGCTATTTTGAGGAGCAGGGCTTGAAAGTTTCCGTTGTTCAGGCCACCGGCGGCGCTCACGTCACCGCCGTTGTATCGGGGGATGCCTGGGGCGTAATTGGCGGCGTGGATTCCAGCGCCCTGGCCAGCCAGGGCAGCCCCGACCCGGTGACGGCGGTGGTGAACTGCGTCAACCGAGCCAATGTGTATCTGTTCGCAGCCAAAGGCCTGGCTCCCGTTAGCGGCTCTGATGAGGATCTTAAAGCGTTTCTGAAGGGCAAAACCATCGTGGCAGGCCGCTACGGCGGTTCGCCTAACCTGCTGACCCGCTATCTGCTTTTAAAGGTGGGCCTGGATCCGGATAAGGATGTGACCCTTCTTGAAAACGCCGATGCCTCCACGGTCAATGCCCTGATTCAGATGGGCCAGGGGCAGATCGGCAACGGCGGCGAACCTCAGATCTCCGAGGGGATTGCAGCAGGCATCTGGGAGGAGCCCTTCTATAAGTTCCCTGACCTGGGCGATTTTTCATACTCGGTCATCGGCGTGAAGCGCTCCACCATCGAAGAGGATCCTGAAACGGTTCAGAAGTTCGTTAACGCTATGCTCAAAGCCCTAAAGGTGGTTCATGAGGAGCCGAATGTGGCCCGGGAGGTGCTGGATATTGAATTTTCCACCATGACCGAGGCAGGCAAGGAGGCTTCCCTGCAAAGGGCCTATGAGGATAATCTGTGGAGCAAGGACGGCTGGATCTCGCAAGCATCAGTGGATCTGGACATGGATGTGCTGATCCAAAGCGGCATTTATGAAGGCGAGTACAGTTACGACGAACTGGTGGATATGCAGTTTGTTGAAAGAGGACAGATCATGGAATAAACCCAATTTAGGAGCGGCAAGGCTGGTCTTGTCGCTCCTTTTGTTATCAGATTCTTTTCTTTTTGAAATAAAAATGTCTTTTTTGTTTCAAATTCCCTTGATTTTTCTTACGGAAAAAAGTAAAATGTATACAGTAGCGGATTATCCAGCCTCAGGCTCCCGCTCGGAAAGGATGAAATGCAATGGCGAAGCGAATCTTATTAGTAGATGACGAACCTCTGATTTTAAAGGGGCTTCGCTATACTTTGGAGCAGGAGGGCTATGAAACGGATACTGCCACCGATGGCGAGGAGGCCCTTAATAAGTTTTTTGCAGGCGGGGTGGATATGATCCTGCTGGATGTGATGCTGCCTAAGCTGGATGGCATCTCTGTTTGCCAGCGTATCCGGGAGCACTCCAACGTGCCGATTATCATGCTCACCGCCAAGGGCGAGGATATGGACAAGATCCTGGGCCTGGAGTACGGCGCTGATGACTATATGACCAAGCCCTTCAATATTCTGGAGGTCAAAGCCCGCATCAAGACCATTCTGCGCCGGGCTAATCAGGGTCAGAATCAGGAAGAGAAGAAGATCATCCGGGTGCGGGATATGGAAATCAACGTGGTAAACCGCACTGTGACCCTGGGCGGCAAGGATGTAAAGCTCACGGCTAAGGAGTTTGATCTGTTGCAGCTGTTTGTGAACAACCGGGGCAAGGTGTTCAGCCGTGAAGCCATGCTGGAAACCGTTTGGAAGTATGACTCTGCTGGAGATGAACGCACGGTGGATGTGCATATCCGCCGCCTGAGGGAAAAAATTGAACGCAATACCGCCTCGCCGGAGTTCATTTTTACCAAATGGGGAGTGGGGTACTATTTCACCGATAAGGATTAACAATCCATTTACCAGTATTCGATGGAAAATAATGTTCGCCTTCCTGCTGATCGTGGGCGCGTCCTTCTATGTGATCGCCACCTCGCTGATCAGCTTGGTTGGCGATTATCTTTTTGAGCAGCGAATCCGTACAGATCGGGGCAGCGTGGAGGCCTTGGCCACGGAGCTGGCTCCGCTGTGGGAGGCGGCCCGCACAGAGGAGCTGCAAACCCTTCTGGATGAAGCTGGCGGTCAATTGGGCGGCCGGCTGATGCTCATTGATCGGGATGGAAAGGTGCAGGTGGATACCTTTTCACAACTGATCGGCTCCCGGATGCAGCTCAATGAAGTGACCAGCGTGCTTGCAGGGCAGCAGGATGGGGCTTATGGCGTCCATCAGCTGGATGACTCAGGTCAGCCAGTGGATGGGGGCCTGTTTGCATTTCTAAGGCCGCTGGATGCCTCACGCACCTGGGCAGGGTATCTGGCCGCGCCTTTGACCAGCGCCTCTGGGATGTCCGGGGTTCTGCTGTTTTCTTCGCCAGTGCAGGAGATGATTCAAAGCCTGTATACCATTCAGGATCGAATGATCCTTTATTTCCTGGTGGCAGCTGTGGCAGCCCTGGCGGCAGCCCTTATCTTTTCTCAGGTGATCACCCGGCCCATTGCCGCCCTGACCCGCGTTATCCAAAAAATGGGCAAGGGCGATCTGTCTGCCCGGGTGCCGGTGCGAGGCTCCGGCGAATTGCGCCGCCTGGCGGAAACCTTCAACACTATGTCGGAAAAGCTGGAGACGCTGGATCAAAGCCGTAACCAGTTCGTATCCAATGCCAGCCATGAATTGAAAACACCCTTGGCGACCATGAAAATCATGCTGGAAAGCGTGATCTACCAGCCGGAGATGGAGCAGGAGCTGCGCAACGAGTTTCTGGCTGACATTAACAACGAGATTGATCGGCTGAACACCATCATCTCAGACCTTCTGACTCTGGTGCGCATGGATACCCAGGGGATGCGCTTAAAACGCCAGAATATGGATCTGAGCCATCTGCTGGCCGATGTTGTGCACAAGCTAGAGCCCATGGCGGCCAAGAAGGATCAGCTGCTGACCCTGAAAATTTCTGGGGATTGCCCTATGTATGCGGATGAATCCAAATTGACCCAGGTGGCCTATAATATCATCGACAATGCCATTAAGTATACCCAGGCTGGCGGCCGTATAAAGGTAACGCTGGAAAGGGTGGGCCGCAATGTAACCGTTGCCGTGAAGGATAACGGCCCGGGCATCCCTGAAAAGGATCAGACCCATATTTTTGATCGATTCTATCGGGTGGATAAGGCTCGCTCCCGGGAAACTGGCGGCACCGGCCTGGGCTTGTCTATCGTTCATCAGATCGTGATGCTCCATGGCGGCGAGATTACCGTGGAGAGCCAGGAGGGCAAGGGGAGCCTGTTTAAGGTGGAATTGCCTGTGCATCAGGGTTAAGGAGGCAGGCGGAATGAAAAAGAGATGTTTATTAAGCCTGCTAAGGGCCTGCTTGCTGCTGCTCACCGGCTGCGTCAACTTCCTGCCGGATCGACTGGCGTCAGCACCCGCCGAAAGCCAGGAGGGGCTTCACAGCCCGGTAGCTGGCGCTGAAAACGCGGATACCTACCAAGCGCAATTGTATTTCAGATTTCTGGATGAGCCCTACCTGGCCTGCGAGAGCCGCACATTAACCGTTCGCAAGGATGAATCTTTGGAAAAGGCCATCGTCACGGCGCTCCTTTTAGGGCCCAGCGCCGCTTCACCGGAGCTGCGCCGCCTGTTTTCAGATGATGTGACTGTGGAGAGCACCCTGGCCCAAGGCAGCCTTTTGTTTGTGACCCTCTCTGAAAATGTAACGCAGCCCCTGGGCGATGAGCCGATTTGGTGGCAGTCAGATGCTTATTGGCAGCAGGAGGTGCCTCGCCGCCGCCAACTGGCGATGCAAAGCTTGGCAACCACCCTGATCGAAAACTGCGGCTATGAGACCGTGCAGATTCTTCTTCATAAGCGCGCGGATACGGATGGCAGTATGCGCCTGCCCATGAGCTACTATGCCGCTGGGGCGGAGGGCCTGGCCCCTGTGCTGCGTTGGGATGCCAGCCTCTTGCTTACACCGGCCCAAACGGCCCGGGCGCTGCTTGACAGCTATCAGCAGAAGGACTGGGAGCGGGTTTATCGCTATGTGGCGGTGGGCGGCCAGGAACTGCGGCCCAATCAAACCAACGCCAGCATCATGATGGATCAGTGGCTGACCCTGATGGCATACGATCTGGATGAGGCCAATGTTACCCAGGATGGAACACAGGCCATCCTGGCCTGCCAGGCAACGCTGGCAAGAGCGCCCGGAGATACCCAAACGCTGACCAATTACCCGCTGCGTCTGGTTCGAGAAAACGGAATATGGAAAATTCAATGGTCTGAGCTGGAAGAGCTTTTGAACCGCTGGTAAGGAGGCGAGCCGAATGTTAAAAAGGATGATGCTGCTGGCTCTGTGCCTTTTAATGCTTACCGGTTGTCAAAACGGCGTTCCGGTTGCCTCTCAAACGGTGGTAGAATTGCCCCAGGCGGCCAGCGTGTATGAGGCGCCCTTTGGGGATGCGGCTATGGAATATGAAGCTCAGGCCACTTTGTTTTTGCCTCGACGAGACGGTACGCGCCTTATAGCGCAGCAGCAAACGCTGACCTTTTCCACCGCCCGCCACGGCGCGGAAACGGTGGTCAGGGCGCTGATCAAGCATCCGGGCAATGATACGGTGGCGCCCCTGGGGGGCGGTGTAGAACTCACTTTAACAGGCAATAACCCGGTGGAGGTCAGCCGGGATGTGTGCACGGTGAACTTGGGCCCTTCCTGCCGCCAACTGGATGCAAAGGATTTTTACCAGGTATGCCAGGCGATTACCAATACCCTGACCGAGTTTCCGGATATACAATATGTCAACATTCTGGCCTCGGGCAGCCAGGTGAGCCTGGATGTTTACGGCACCCTGCCCGTGGGTACCCTGACCCGGAGAACGGGCGACGACTTGGATGCGATATGGAACCAGGCCTCCTTGGCCATGCTGAATCCGGGAGAAGATCCTGCCGCCCAGCGGCTGACCCTGCCCATGACGTTGTATTTTCCTACCCAGAGCGGCATCGGGATTCTGCCCGAGGTGCGAACCATCACCTTTGAAGGGCAAACGCCCAGCCAAATGACCTTAGGATTGCTGGCCGCGCTGGTGCAAGGGGCGCAATATCTGGAGGATGTGCCGACGCTGCCAAGGCTGACGGAGCTTCTGTTAGAAGAACCTTCTGTGGAAAACCTGGCCTCTGGCGGTGGCAGGGTAGCGACGCTGCAATTCCAAAGCGGCCTGAACGAGGCCCTTTTAGAGTGCAATGTGACGCGCTCAGCCCTTATGGCCAGCCTCACCTATACCCTAACCACCTGTGTGCCTGAACTGACAGCTGTGAAGGTGCGCATTGGCGATGAGTGGATCCAGAGCGTAACCCCAATTAGCCTGTATACGGAGCAGATGCCCATCCACTTTGGAGAGGGGCTTCAGCGCCGGGGCGATTTTTCAGCCATGCTGCTGGGGTATGCCAAGCTTTATTTTGCTGAGGGCAGCCGCCTTCGGCAGTCGGATCGCCCTGTGCCCTGTTATGAAATTCAAAATCCGCGATATTTGCTGGGTCAGTTGATGTTGGGTTCCCAAACCTATGATCAGGTGAGCCGATTGGAGGCGGTATTGCCTCAGGGCCTTTCAGATGCGGACATTATGGGCTTTGCCGTTCAGGGGGATACCCTTTTGTGCCATCTGTCAGAAGGGTTCTGGCAGGCTTGCGAGGGAATGACCGAGGAGGAAGAACGCCTCATGGCCTATGCCATGGTAAACACCCTGTGCGCCTCAAACCAGGTCAAACGGGTACGTTTCTATTTTGGCGGCGAACAGCGAGAGGGCTGGTCCGGCGGGGTGTATTGGCGGGGCGAGTTCATGAAAAATTCAGGCATTGTGATTCAAAGCCGCCAGGCGCGGTAATCAGGCGCTGAAAATCGGCTTTGGGGCCGATTGTGTTGCAGCATCCTATCCGCTGTGGTAGGATGCTTTCACTTAATGAACAGGAGGGGAACCCATGGTGAAAGGTCTGGTTATTGCGGCAGCTGCGGGGTTGTTTGCGCTGCTTCGGCTGCTGGCGCCCAATAGCTGGGCTGCCAAGGGCGCGGCAGTTATCCTGCCTGGCGCAGCAGCTCTTTTATCAGCCAGCTGGGAGCCCCTTTGCCTGATCCCTATTTTAAGCGTCGGGCTTTGGTTGAATCTGCCCGATAAGCTGAGACGGCAGATACCCAAGGAGGCAAAAGCCCAAGTAGGCTTTGTTTGGCCGCAAAACCTTACAGCAGGCGGCCCCCAGGTGATGGGCCTGTGCGTCCCCCTTCAATTGGAGGGGGCTGACCGCCGCCGGGGCGGCGATGTGCTGTTCAATACGGCATTAGCTCTGTGCGCGCCTCAAACGCCCGAAGGGGAGGGCCTGGCCCGGTACGCTGCCGCCCAAGGCTTTGACCGGGGGCGGCTCACTGGCCGTATGCCCCTGATCCGGCAATGGGAGGAGGCTGGTCTGGTATTCTGCCAGCATCAGGATAGGGGCGCTGCGCGCACCTTTGTGATGGGCAGCCCACAGGCAGTGCTGGCCCGATGCCGCTGGGTGCTGGATGGTAGGGAGCGGCTGATGGAAGCTGAGGAGTTGAACCGCGTTCTCCGGGCTGATGAGCAGATGCGACAAGGCGGCCTGAGGGTGTACGCCTTTGCCATGGAGGGGGCGGGCGGAACCACCTATTTGGGGATGGCGGGGTTGGCCGCCGCCATCCGGCCCGAAGCCTTTGAGCAGATTCAGCAGCTGGGTCATCTGGGCGCTCGACCAATCCTGCTGGGGCAGGGCAGCCGCGAAAGTATCTGGGCCCTGGCCTGTGAGACAGGGATCATCCGTCCTGGTGACCGGCTGGTGATGGCTGAGGAGCTGGAGCGGATGGACGACAGCCGCCTGGAGGAAGAAGTGAGAGCCATCGGAGCTTTCGGAAACCTTACAGCCAAGCAGCGCCGCAGGGTGGCCAACGCCTGGCGCCAGTGGGGAGAAAGCGTGCTGCCTCTGGGCCTCGACGGCCTGGATACCTGGGAAAACGCACTCAAAGAAGGCTGCCGCCTGGAAAAGGCTGCCGCCCAAATAAAAAAGCAAGAGCCCTTAATGATCTTTGGCCCCTGCTTGATGACCCTGCTGGGTGCTGTATTAAATCTTTGGCCGATAAGCGCAGCTTCTGTTTTAATTAGTTCAGGTATGTGGATATACCAAATAGTAAAGCATAAATACAGACTGTCGATAAAGTAACGGAAAAATACCAGGGATGCAATGAAGGGGCGTTGCCCCTTCATTTTTAAATCGTATCGACCGAGGGCCTTCGGCCCGGTTAAACGCCCCGAAGGGGCTGCCGGTCGGGCGGGGCGTTTAGC